>JACSRL010000405.1 GCA_014879765.1 Anaerolinea sp.
CCATAGCCGCGCATATCCGGGGCTACGACGTGATACCCGGCCTCCGCCAGCGCCTGAATCTGCGCCTCCCAGCTGGTCGCCAGTTCGGGAAAGCCGTGGATCAACAGAACCAGCGGCCCCTCCCCGGCCAGCAGTTGGCGCCGGCCTTCGCTCCAGGGATCCACCGCCCAGACTTCGACGCGGTAGGCGCGCGCGTCCCGCTCGCGGTTCATCACCCCCAGGGTGACGCCGATCTCCTGGCCCACGGCCGCCTCGCGGGGGTAGCTCTCGGCCAGCCCCTCCGCGCCCAGCATGTAGAACTCGGTCATGTACTGGGCCGGGGAGGGGACCAGGAAGACCCAGGCCGCGGCCAGCCCGGCCACCAGCAGCGCGCCGGCCGCCAGGGTGTAGATGCGCTGCTCGAAACGGGGCAGCGCGCGCCACCAGGGCCGCGGCCGCCAGGCCAGGTCAGGGATGTAGACCGCGGCCGCGGGCAGGCGGGTGCGCCGCCAGAGGGCCGCGGCCATGAAGAGGAGCATGGCCGTCAGCTCCCCCAGCGCGATGGGCCAGAGACGCAGCCCCCAGGGCAGCCAGTCCAGGATCAGCGCCAGCAGCGAGACCCAGGCCACGCTGAGGCCCAGGCTGAGGCCCAGGCGCTCGATGCCGTCGATGTCGTCGGCGCGCGGGAAGAGCGCGGCCGTCAGGCAGTAGCCGGGCAGGAAGAGCACGTAGACCAGCCCCAGCGCCAGGCGCAGCGGCTGCAAGAACCAGAGCCACGGGCTGAGCGCGATCAGCAGCAGCAACAGCCCCGCGCCAGCCAGCGCCAGTTGGAAATCCTGCCAGGCCACCTCGCCCCGCGCTTCATCAACCACATTGGGAGTGCTTTGTTCGATAGTCAATAGGTGATCGCCTGCCGACAACTGCCGGCTCAACCCAACGGTCCAACCTTGTTCACCGCCTCGCGACCTTCCCCGCGATGGCCTGGCCGATGCTGAGGGAGGCGGTGGCGGCCGGCGAGGGCGCGTTGAGCACGTGAATCATGCGGCAGGTGACGGCCGCGGCCAGCCCGACAATGCCCCCGCCGATGACGACCACGTTGAAGGTCATCATAGTTTCCAGTCTTCGATCAACAACCCTGGCACTTTCTCGAAGTCTCTGCGATTACTGGTGACCAGTGTCCCTCCGCCGGACAGTACAATGGCGGCAATACGCAGATCCTGAGTACCGATGCGTATTCGCTGACTGCGAAGTTGCTGCAGAACTGTTGCAGCGGCGGGCGAAAAAGACAGCACATTGACGTGAGTGAAATAGCGTACCGTTGCTAGCAGGCGATCATACGCCAGCAGCAACTCTGGCCCTTCAGCAGCTTGATCGACAGCAGCCAATCGGCCTCTTAACTGCTCACGCACAGTGATCACGGTTGTGAAGACCGTATCAGGCGTTGTGGCTGACAGCCTTTGCAACACCGCTGCTCGTCCAGCCTGTACGTACGTCACTGTATCGGTATCGAGGATGTACCGTGGCTCGGTCACGCCATCTATCCCTCAGTCGCGCGTTCCGCGTAGATCTTCTGCAGCATGGGCTCCAGGGTTGCATCATCAACAAACACCCCGGCGGTATCCAGCCATGGATTTCTCTTGGCGTTCCGATCACCCTGGGGAACAGATATCTCTACGGAGATCACCTCAGTGCCCTTGAGCCATTCCTCCAGCGTCAGTCTCAAGCGTTCCAGAGCTTCCTGGCGCGTTTTTCCTTCTACCCGGCAGTCAGGCATAGCAGGCGCCATGGCAATATATCTTCCAACGGGATGCTCGCGCAGTATAACAGTGTATCTCATGGTAAATCTCCAGTTCGGACGCTGCAAAAACGATTCATCAGTTCGCCGAGTCGTCGTTGCTGCCTGGCGTCGAAAAACCGATCAGGTTGCCGGCTCTGCACGATTACCAGCGTGCCTGCATCTTCGCGGGCAAGCTGAGAGGTCAGCAAGTCCAGGGCTTCTCCAGCCGTATGGCCGAAAGATCGCTTGTCGCCGGCCGTTCATCACTCGTCATTCCCCGCCAACACCCGCTCATAGACCGCGATGGTCTCGCGCGCGGTGCGTTGCCAGGTGAACTGGGCGGCGCGGGCCAGGCCGCGCGCGCGCAGCTCAGCGGCCAACGCCGGCTGGCTGAGCGCCAGGCGCATGGCGTCGGTGATCTGCGCCACGTCGGTGGGGTCGACCAGGAGGGCCGCGTCGCCGGCTACCTCAGGCAGCGACGACGTGTTGGCGGTGAGCACCGGCGTCCCGCAGGCCATGGCCTCCAGCACCGGCAGGCCAAAGCCCTCGTAGAGGCTGGGGAAGGCGAAGAGATCCGCGCCGCTGTAGAGCGCGGGCAGGTGCTCATCGGCCACGTAGCCGGTGAAGGTGACGTGCGGCTCCAGCCCCAGCGCCTGCACCGTGGCGAAGATGGGAGAGGATTTCCACTTGCGCGCGCCGACGATCACCAGCCGCCAGCGGTCGGACCAGGCGCGCAGCCGGGCGTAGGCCTCCAGCAGGCGCGGCAGGTTCTTGCGCGACTCCAGCGCGCCCACGTAGAGGATGTAGGGCCGTTCCAGCCCGTACTGGCGCAACACCGGCTCGACCTCAGCCGGGGGCACAGGCCGAAAACGCCGGTCGGCGGCCTCCGGGATGGCGACAACACGTTCAGGTTCGATGGGAAGATGGGTCAAGATGTCGTCTCGTGAGTGTTGGCTGACGGTGATGACGGCCGACGCTGCGCGCACGGCCAGCGGCAGCCAGAGGCGATAGATCAGCCAATCCAGCCGGGTGCTGGTCTGGGGATAGATGTAGGGAATGGCGTCGTGGATGGTGAGCACGCGCGGGGTGCGCGCCAGCAGCAGGGGCATGGCGCCGGTGGGGTCATGCACCAGGTCCAGCCCCAGGCGCCGGGCCTGCCAGGCGATGCCGGCCTGGCCCACGGTCAGCAGGCCGGGCAGCAAATAGGCCCCCGGCAGCGCGACCCCCTGGGCGCCCTCCGGCCGCGGGCCGGCCCACAGCGGATGGACCGCCGCGCCCTGCTGCGCCAGGGCCGCGGCCAGCTCCGCGGTGTAGCGGCCAATGCCGCCGGTCTGGCGGTCGAGGCCGTAGTGGATCAGTCCGACGTGTAGGGTCATCGCTGGAAAGGGGTGGCCGGCCGCAGCCGGTAGATCTCAGCCGCGCCGTTGTCGTAGACGCGCAGGCTATCTCCCTCGATGGGCAGGGGCTGGCCCAGGCGCTGGCCGCGCGCCCGCACCACGTCCGAGATCAGGAAGGCGCGCACGCCAGGCTGTGGCTGGTAGCTGGCCAGGCGGCGCCGGTCGATCTCCTCGACGCAGCAGATGACCATGGCTGCTGTCAGTCGCTCGTCGAACTCGGTCCAGGTGGCGCCGTTGGGGTTGGCTTCGCCAGTCCAGCGCAGGGCGACGAACTCGGCGGGGACGTAGAAGGGCCACTTGTTGCTGACGGCCGGCTCGTTGGTAGCCTTGAGCAGGGCCAGCAGGGCCAGGCAGGCGATGGCAACCGCCAGAACGCCCCGGGCCAGGCGCGACGCCAGGGGGCGCGTCCCCGGCCGGCCCACCAGCCAGGCAGCCACCACGGGCGCGGCGAGCATGGCAAAGGTGGGGAAGATGCGGTGCTGCAGATTGCTGGACAGCGCCCCGCTGAAATCTACCGCGATGCTGAGCGCGCTCAGAAAGCCGAACGCGCCGTAGAGCGACCAGAGCAGGCGCACGCGCGGCTCATCGGGCCAGGCGCGGCTGCGCTGCCAGACCCAGGTCTGCGCGGCCCAGAGCAGGAAGGAGAGGATCAACAGCAGCCAGTTGGCGATGCTGACCAGCAGGTAGACCCATGGACTGATCCAGGCCGTAGCCACAATGGTGTAGGGACTGGCCGCGGTCTCCTCGACGTCCAGAAAGAGCAGGGCCAGCCGGTCGCCGATGGACCGGACGATCTGCAAGCCGTGCCGGGCGGGTGGATAGGCGTAAAAGGTGAAGAGGAAGGCCAGCAGCAGCGAGACGCCGATGGCGTAGAGCAGCCGCCGTTGGGTAGCCGTCGACTCGGCGCCGCGGGCCGCGAACAGGCGTTGAACGGCCAGGTTCAGCGCCAGCGCCAGGCCCAGGGCGGCGATGAAGGAGAAGGCCATCAGGTTGTTGAAGGTGACCAGCGCGTAGCTGACCAGGTAGAAGGCCAGCAGCAGGGCGGCAAAGCGCCGCGTCTGGCGGCGGGCCAGGATGCTGCGCACCAGCAGGTAGAGGGCCAGGAACATCAGGCCGCGGGTGAACTTCTCGTGGGTGCCGCGCAGGATAGGGAAAAGGAACTCCGGCTGAACCAGAACAAATACTGTGGCCAGCGTCGCGCCGCGGGTCGAACCGGTCAGCTCGCGGTAGGCCAGCCAGGCCGGCAGGACGATCCACACGGCCAGGAGCGCGGCGCCGAAGATCTGCAGTTGCGCCACCGAAAGCCCCGTCACATGCAGCAGGGCAACGGCCAGCGCCTGGAAGCCGTAGCCGTTGGGGTAGGCGACCTGCCGGGGAATCAACTGCCCCTCTTGCAGCATGGCGCGAATGGCGGTTGCTGCGGCAGAAGTGTCCACTTCGCCCCACAGTCCGCCGTAGCGCATGGCCGCATAGCCGGCGACCAGGGTCGCGGCTGTCAGCAGCACGAACAGCTCGGCAGCGACGCGGGTGCGTTCGCTCGCCGGCGTTGCCTGGTTCAACGAGTGCTCTCCCCTGGCAGCCGGCGCAGGGCCAGCGCGGCGCCCATGCCAACAAAGACCGCAAAGAGGACCGCCACCGGCGCCAGGATGGGTACTTGGTTAAGGCTTGCGATGGCCGCGCGCGGCGGCGTGCTCGACCCTGCCAGCGGCGCCCATTCACCGCGGGCCACGACCTGCCCCTGGCTGTCCTCTTGCCGCACGCGCAGCGTGGCGCCAGTCGCCAGGGTGGAGGGGAGATCGACCCGCACCTGGGTGCTCTGCCCAGCCAGCGCCTGCACCGTAGTGCGGGCCAGCTCGACGGGCTTGCCGGAGGCGTCTTGAGTCTCGACCACCAGGGTCAGGTCGCGCATATCGGCCCCGCCGCTGTTAGCGACGGTGATCTGCAAGGGGGGGGGCGCACCGCCCACGGTCGCCTGGCGCACGGCGAGGCTCAGTTGCGCCGGAGTCTGTGGCGTGACCATGAACGCGCCGTCGCGGCTCTCGACCACATATTTGCCTGGCGTCAGGCCCGCCACCCCCAGCAGGTCAGGGCCGTTCACCTGATAGCCCGGCGCCAGCGCCAGCTCGAAGCGAAAGCCGTCGTCGGTGAGGCGCACGTTGGCCACGGACGCGCCGGCGATCTCGCCGCGCGGGCCGGGGAAGGCGTCGAGCCAGGAACGGAGGTCGGATGGGTCGCGACGCTGGTTCTCGTATGGGCGAAGCTGGGCGCGAAAGAATTCCCATGATTCCTTGTCCGTTGGCGGTGAAATCGTAAACTCCACCCGGCTGTGATTCGATTGGACAATCGTCACAGATTCGCCAGACGACTGCAACAGATACCCGCTGATTTCAAAGAGCGAATCGATTACTCTCCCAGGAAGGGCGCGTTGCAGACCGGTCTCCTTGTCTAACTCCGGAGGCGCGATCTCACGCATCCAAGCATCCAGAAGACCATTTCCATCAAGATCGGTTGAGCGGAGCAAGACACCTTGGCCAAGATGCCAAATACCCCCTTCAGCGCCTGTGAGATGCAGCATACCATCTACCGGGCTAAAATAAAGTTCAGGCGGCTTATTATGGGCGAACATGTACTCACCGCGGAATCCGGCTGGCAGTGTGCGCCAGGTGAACCGTGTTAGCTCCGTTGATTCCTGTAGCAATGGCGCTTCTATGTGTCCAGATGAATTACTGGTACCGCCGGCAATCCACTGCCAGTCTTCGTTATCAACAAGATAGTGATAGATCCCCTCTGAGCCGGAATAACCCGATACTGCTTCAATGAATGTGGTGGCTCTCCAGGGTTTGGATGTCACCCATTTTGGGAACTGCTCTGCTTCCACTGCAATGATCTCCGTATCGCCAACCTGCACCCGGTCTTCAAAAACGTAGAAATCACTCAGTTGCAGACCATATCGCCAGCGCTCAACATCGTCGGTCTTCCAGGAGTAGCGGATTCCCAAACGCGGCGAGGGCAGTGCGATCCCCAGTGCAGCTTCGGCTGGCGAGTATACGCCTCGAACAACAAGATGAGCGAAACGATTGTCTGGATCGAAGTTGTAAAAGACGAACGGCGCCTCGAAGTTGATATGCGGGTCAAAGCTTATTGAATTGACGTTGTACATGCCGCCGTTCTGAAATCCAGGAAACGGATTGGTTCTCAGATTCATGGTTTGGAGATCGAACAACAAGGGATTTGGATTGCTGATGAACCAGTTGACTCTATTTCCACTGATTCCCAGATAAGGAAATCCAGGCATTGCTGGAGGGATAACCTCAAACGGTGGCGCATTCTCTGTTCTCTGCAAGATGCCCAGCCGCGGATAGGCATCATTCGGCCTGGGATCATACTCAAGTCTCGTCACTTCCCAATCGGGCGTCCCGGGGACGTTGCCTCCAACGGTGGTTTTGACATCGACGACGCCGTCCGTCTGCGCTCCCCTATATCCGAAACCCTCAACATAGAGCCCATCATAGGACAGTTCCAAGTTGTAGTTGGCTGCACCATCGACTAACCAACCGCCGCTTCGAGGCGACACAGTGACGAAGGGAAATCCGTTATTGGACAGAATTCTCAATCCGTTGTTGCGCAGATCGAATTCCAGAGGTGGCGTATCATGGCCGGCTGCGTACAATCGGGCGGTTGGCTGGCCAGTTCTGTCTTGGTCAAAGCTGACGATCAGGCGCACATTACCAGGGTCTTGGAAAGCAAAGATATAGGCATCCGAAGAGGTATTGCCCCATGCCCACCAGGGTTCCGTCTCCATCGTCTGTGCGCTGATTTCATGGCCGCGCGGCACGACGGTGATCCAGGTCGGCACGCCGTCGATCTCACCTTGCCATATCACCGGAGTCTCTGCATGAGCAGGCGTCGCTGCCGGCATAAACAAGCTAACGACGACGAAGAGGAGCCAAAATCGATGCATCAGATCATATGCCTTTTTTGCGTTGTAATGCTTCATGGCAAGCCGCATCGATGGTTTGCGCCGTCGTGCGCCAGGAGAAGCTCCCGGCGCGCTGGCGGGCCGCGAGACCCATCTGTTTCCGCAGATCTTCGCTGTGCGCCAGTGTGAGCATCGCCGCCTGCAAGGCGCCCTCGTCGCCTGGCGGTACCAGCAGCCCAACTTCTGCTGTGATGATCTCAGGAATCCCGCCCACATGCGATGCAATCACCGGTTTTCCCGCGGCCAGCGCCTCCAGCGCGACCAAGGAAAAAGCCTCTTGACAGGTCGATGGCGCCACGACGACGTCGCAGGCTGCGTAGAGCTGCGCCATGGCCGTGCGTTCTATTTTGCCCACCAGATGCACACGCCCGCTGAGGTGATCCGCCTGAAGCGCCTGGCTGACAGCGGCTTCGTACTCCACTTGGGCGTTGTTCCAAAGAGCGCCGCCGGCAATGACCAGATGACAGGCGCTGTTGCGGTCCGCCAAAGCGGTGAAGGCCCTGGCCAGGTGAATGACTCCTTTTTCCTGAATCACTGCACCGGCGTACAGGAAGACCACGGTGTTGTCGTCCACTCCCCAGGTTTTCCGATAGGCTGACCGGCGCGACTCTGCCCAGGGAGCGCCAAAGCGTTCGAGGTCGACTCCATTGTAAGCGACTGATAGATGCCCCTTGCCGCCAAGGCCCGCACGCAGTTCCTCAGCAATGAAACCACTGACGGCAAATAGAACGTCGGTATCCGAAGCGATACGACGATAATCTGCTGCGCGGAGTGCCAGGTCTTCACCGACGCCGCTGCCTTTGTAGGTGGGAGACGAATGAAAGGTGACGGCGCGCACGGGGGCGCGCAGAAAGCGCATGTAGGAATGACCGTTGCCAATCACCAGGTCAAAGCTGTGTCGTTGGGTGAGCCCGACATATGGCGCATGGATGCTCCAGTCGATGCGTCGTCCAAAGGCTTGGATCTTGGCCCACCGTGCGGGCGTCAGGCCGATGAGTCTGACGCCCTGCCAGTCGCTGGTCCAATTTTCGCCCACCACCGAGGCAACCCACACCTGGTGGCCAAGCTTTGTCTGCGCACGGGCCGTTTCCAACACGGCGTTGACGATGCCGCTGCTGGCCGCGGCGTCAGGCGCGCGCGGCAGTCTGCGGTCTCCCAGAATGTGCAGTATCTTCATGCGATGATGCCTGTAGCACGACGGAAATCCGTCAACGGAAGATAGCCCAGTTTCCAGATGGCCCCAAGATAAGCTAAAGCAGAGAGGAGCACTGCCGCGGCCAGGCCGGCCAGCCCGGGAATCCAATGCTGCACTGCCAGCGGTATCAACAGGGTCGCGCCCACGCCCACTGTGATCAGCGACGCCAGCGCCTTCCGCGGCAGATGCACGTTGTAGGTCTGGCGCAGGATAATCATCAGAAGAATCGTGTTGAGCGCCTGCGTTGCCGTGTTGGCCGCCGCGGCGCCGACGGCGCCGTAGCGCGGGATCAGTGCGATGTCCAGAGCGATGTTGATCAGCGCCAGAACAGCCCCAATGCGCACGTGAATCCAGACGCCGCCGACGGCGCTGACTGTCAGACCTGCCAGAGCGGCCATGGTGCCTGGCACCAACCCCAGCAGCAGCACGCGGGCCACCGGGATGGCTGGCTCCATGCTGGCGCCGTACAGCAGGGTGATCAGTTGCGGCGCGGTTGCCCAGCCGCCGCAGGCGATGGGCAGCGAGAAGAGCGCCGCGAACACCATGCCCTGGCGCACCTTGTGTTGCACTTGTCGCCAGTCGCGGGCGCCGTAATCCTGGGAGAGCGCCGGGTAGTAGCCGTTGACCAGGGCCCAGCCCAAGGCCAGAAACATGCCGAAGAAGGTGAACGCCAGATTGTAGTAGCCAACCTGCTCCAGGGTGCTCAGGCGCTCCAGGAAGAAGATCTCGGATCGTTGCCAGACGACGAGCTCAAAAAACAGGACGAAGGTCAGCGGAAAGGCGAAGGCGGCATAGCGACGCCACACGCCGCTATGCAACTTGTGCGGAGCGAAGCGAGTCGCTGCGCGTGTGTGTCGTCCTTGCAGCCAGACGAAGCCCGCCAGAACTGCCGCCTGGAAGACGATGCTCAGGAGCATGGCCGCCACATAGCCGCTAACCCCCAGATTTAGCGCGTAAGCTGCGGCAGTGAGCGCCAGTTGGACCACAAGCGCCAGAACGATCGCTGCCGTTACCGGCCGGTAGATCTGCTTGCCCCACAGGGTGGAACGCAGCACCGCGTTCAGGCCGTTGGGGATCAACACCAGTGCAATCATCAACAGGTAGCGCTGTTGTGGCAGGGGTTGAGCGCGTGCGGCGATGACAAGCCCGCCGGCCAGCACGAGATTGACCAACACGATAATCAGCGCGACCCAGATGGCCAGGTCGCGTGCCTCTGCTGCCCTGCCTTCACCTCTCAGT
Organism: Anaerolinea sp.; assembly: GCA_014879765.1. Classification (GTDB taxonomy): domain Bacteria; phylum Chloroflexota; class Anaerolineae; order JAAEKA01; family JAAEKA01; genus JAAEKA01. Next base: position 9,567 of record JACSRL010000405.1, read on the forward strand.
TCGGAAGTGATCTTGGTGACGGCGTTGGGCAAGGAGAGGGCGCCCAGCGTGCCCAGGATGCTGGCCAGCCAGATGTAGTAGCTGAACTGACCGTATTCGACCGGCGTCAGGCTGCGCACCACGAGCATGGAGCCCAGGATGCCGGTGACGACGCCGACGGCGTTGGCCAGCCCGTTCCACAGCCCATTTCGTATCGCTAAGCTTTTCACGAATTCTGCCGTACCTTCTGTGCGCCCGCGGCCACGGCGCGCCAGCCCCAGGCAGCCAGGGTTGGCGGCAGCGGTGAGGCGGCCAGCCGCGCTGCAACCTTGACATCCAACTGCCGCCCAGCGGCCAGTTGGTGGGCCTCTGTCAGGACTGGAAGCGCTTCGGCTTTACGCCCTGCCGCGAGCAGAACAAATCCCAGTTGCTTCAAGTTGATCAGAAGCGCCTCCTGGCGAAGACTCTCATACTGTGCAGGACACACTTCAGCCAGTTTCTCGCGAAAGATCAACACCTGTTCTTGCAGACGAGCAATTACGTTTTTCGTTGTGGTGTGGGCAGCGTCATGCTTGCGATAGAATGCCAGCGGTTCAGGCACGTAGTATGCAGTCGCCCCTCTGATCATGAGTTGCAGCCACAAATGGTAGTCCGGTGTGTACTTGAGCGTTGGATCAAATAACTGATCGTTTGGGTAGAGTGCAAGCAACTGAGAGCGGTTGATTAAGGTCGCATTAATGTTGAAGTAGCAGCCATTCAGAAATAACTCACGAATACTTCGATGGCTGCCGACCGGTGGCATTTCAGGCCAAAGCTCCGAGTAGAGGTTGATTATGGCGCCGGTCTCATCAACACGATACGCATCACAATGAACAAGAGTCGCTGAAGGAGCGATGGCAGCGCTGGCGACCAAACGCTCCAGTAGGGTTGGGTGCCACCAATCATCTGAAGACAAGAATGCAAAATGAGAACTGTGCGACGCGCGTGTCAAGCTCAGATCGAAGTTGCGACACACTCCAAGGTTTGCACTGTTACGATAGTAATGTAGGCGTCTATCGCTTTTGGCATAGCTCATAGCAACGTGTTCGGTATCGTCACTCGATGCATTGTCACTGATGATGAGTTCATAATCTGAAAAGGTCTGGCCCAGTACGCTCTCAATCGCTGTCGGCAGATATTGGCACTGATTATAGGTAGGCATAAGTACACTAACCAAAGCATGCATTGGGTAGAAACTCCTCCAACTTAGGCTAGTATTGCCTGAGCGGCATTCCAACCGCTCTGAATGCTGTCATCACTCCAGTAGTATGCCCATTCTCCATAGCGTCCGCAACAAACGACCCCCCGATCTGCGAGATAACTTTGTACAATGCCCAGATTGGCAGATCGCTGAAGATCGAACAGCACATTCGCATATGGTACATGACGTTGATGTGCCACTACTACTTGGTCGTCCTTGACCAATAATCCGATACGATGCATGTCCTCAATTGAACGATTCAGGACATCGTCACAGGGCAGGGGGCGATACTTGGAATGGTACACTTCAACTTGGATACTGCCACACCCAGGAGGAACATTGTTGGGAGACAGCCTGTGCGGCAAATTGCCTCGAGAGAAAATGATGTCATCATCATAGAAGTACATCCAATCAGAATCTGGAAATCCATCAGTCCTGCGTACGCCGACATTAGTTAACACCAACGAAGTGCAAGACAAGCGTTCCGCGGCCTCGACAACCTTCATCGGTGCATCCTTGATACGGCGCACCAACTCTGGCAAAGGTAGGCTAGATATGAGACCCTCAAAGAAGACGATCTTCCCATTAGTGAACTCGAGACAACGCCGCTTCAGGTCCACCAAGACGACTTCATGGTCAACATGTATGGAATCTACATTCGAAAAGGCCTGAACGTAGGCGCCGAAACCGCCGCGCGCAGGATATCGGAAACGCGTGATGTAGTGATGATTGTCAGTGTTAGCACGCAGAGCACCTCGCACCACTTCTTCGATCCGAGGAACATATACGCGCGATCCAACCCAGTCCACGGACATGTTGGAGGCTTCGGTCGTCCAGTACTTGCGAGTATAACGGAAGGTGAATTCCTCGCTGAATGCGTCACCCAATCCCTGGCGACACCAGTCTGAATAGGTATTGATTGGGCCTTGGTCCGTGCCTTGGGCCTTTATAATATCTATGATGCAACGTTCTACAATATCCGAAGGCAATCCATAGAGGTTGCATTGCGCGGGATGTCGCACCCAATACTCGTTCCAGTGGTTCAGTAAGACAGCGTTTTTCTCCAAATACTGTCCTTTGACAGCTTCGGCAAGCAGTGACTTAATTTCGACCTTCTCCGTGAACGAGACATGCGGACCCTCGTCGAAGGTGAAACCGTCAACTACATGTGAGTGAGCGTGTCCACCCACATAGCTGTTCCTTTCATAAATATCAGCTTGATACCCTAACTCTTGCAGTCGTTGAGCTGCCGCAAGACCGGAGAGGCCAGCGCCCAGGATAGCAACGGAAAGATCACTAATCATGCTAGATAACACCTTGTGCGTCTTGCCGGCATAGAGACCGGAATGCATGTAACACGTAGTCAATCATTTCGGAAGTGATGCCAGGATAGATCCCAATCCAGAACGTTTGATTCATGACTAAATCCGTGTTTGTCATATCCCCAACAACCCGGTACTTGACCGAAGCATAAGCTGGCTGGCGGGTCAGGTTGCCGCCGAAAAGCAGGCGGGTGCCGATCTTGCAGCTTTCCAGATGGCGCACCAACTCGTTGCGGGTGAAGGGCGCCTCGGGGCGCACGGTGAGCAGAAAGCCGAACCAACTGGGATCGCTGCCGGGCGTTGCCTGGGGCAGGATGAAGAACTCCTCCAGGGGCTTGATCCCCTCGTAGAGCAAGCGCCAGTTGCGTTTGCGCGCCTCGATAAAGCCCGGCAGCTTCTTCAGTTGTGACACACCGATCGCGGCCTGCATGTCGGTCAGCTTCAGGTTGTAGCCGATGTGCGAGTAGGTGTATTTGTGGTCATATCCCAGCGGCAGGTCGCCCAGTTGCCACCCGAAGCGTTTGCCGCAGGTGTTGTCCTTGCCAGGATCGCACCAGCAATCCCGCCCCCAGTCACGAAAGGACTCGACCAGCTTCTTGAGATGGCTCTGGCTGGTCAGCACGCAGCCGCCCTCGCCCATGGTGATGTGGTGGGCCGGATAAAAGCTCACCGTCGCCAGATCGCCGAAGGAACCTGTCAGCCGGCCTTGATAGGTCGATCCCAGCGCGTCGCAGTTGTCCTCGATCAGCCACAGGTTGTGGCGCCGGGCCACGTCGCACACCACATCCAGGTTGAACGGATTGCCCAGGGTGTGGGCCAGCATGATGGCTTTGGTGCGCGGCCCGATGGCCTCTTCAAGCCGAGACACGTCGACGTCGTAGGTGCCCAACTCGATGTCCAGAAAGACGGGGATCAGGTTGTTCTGAATGATTGGGTTGACCGTGGTGGGGAAGCCTGCCGCCACCGTGATCACCTCATCGCCGGGCGCCAGGCGTCGTTTGCCGAGCTTGGGCGACGTCAGGCAGGAAAGGGCCAGCAGGTTGGCAGAAGAGCCTGAATTGCACAGCAGCGCATGGCGCACCCCCAGATGCTGGGCGAACTCGCGCTCGAACTGCGCGGCATAGCGCCCGGTGGTCAGCCAGAAATCCAGCGAGGAGTCCACCAGGTGGGTCAGGTCGTCGGCGTCGAAGACCCGTCCAGAGACTGGCACGGGCGTTTCGCCAGGCACAAAGACGCGTTCGGCAAAGGCTTCAGCGTGGTAGGCTGTCACCAGATCCAGGATCTGCTGGCGCAGACCTTGCATATCGTTGCCTGAGATCTCAAGTAGCATGTAGCGACCTGTCTTCGTTGGCAAGAAACCAACCGATGGTATTTTCTAAGCCTTGCCTCAAGCTGTGTTTTGCTTTCCAGCCCAAGACGTCATGTGCAGCAGATGGACTTCCTGAATGCACCCAGAGTTCATCATCACGGTATGGTATCAGTCCAAACTGCGGCTGGGCATTGCCACCAATTAATTCGACAATCATGTTGACGACGCTTCTGATTTGGGTAGCCTGACCCGTACAGATATTGAAGGTTTGTCCAATCGCATCTTTGCAGACCGCTGCTTGCAAAAAGGCATCAATAACATCCTCAATGAAAATGAAGTCTCTTGTTTGGATCCCACCTGTCAATGCGATGGAATCCTCTTGTAGAGTCTTTGATATCACATAGGGAATTAATCGGTGAGTGCCTTCAAATGGACCGAATACGGTAAAGGGGCGCAATGAAACTACGGGAAGCCGGTATCGTCGAAAGCATGCCTGAACTAGCATCCATGCCGCTGCCTTCGATGCGCCATAGTCCGAATTCGGGGCTGGTAGCAAGTCCTCATGCAATGACTCGCCAGGTCCATACTCAAAACACGAGCCGCAATAGAGAAATCGTTCAGGCAGAATCTGTCGTGCCCATTGCAGCAAGTTCGCTGTTCCCATTATGTTGGTCTGCATTGCTAATGCATCGAATGCCTGAGACTGATTCACCCCAGCAGCCGCCAAATGAAAAACATAACGAATGCCTGAAGGAAGTATCTCCAGAATTTCCTCTGCTGTGATTGTACCAAGCTCTCCATTCACTATGTTTAGCTTGTGCAGTATGTCAGCAATCCGCCAAGAGTCAGATCCTTTTCGGTTCAGTATCCAGACATCACAGCCGGTATCAAGTAGTCTTCTTGTCAGATGTGATCCAATGAATCCAGTAGCGCCAGTTACCAAAACCGAACGCCCGGCCAGAGGGTTAAGGTCTGATAAATTCACGGTACCACTCCACTGTCTCAGCTAATCCGCTTTCCAGCGAAAAGTGCGGCTGCCATCCCAGTGTTCTGTGGGCCTTCTCAGCCGACAGGTACTGGGAGTGGATCTCCCCCTCGGCGACGTTTCGCACGTCCGGCGGCAGATGCTGGCACTTCATGATCCGCTGCAAGATGGCCACCAACTCCAGGACGGTGATTGCCCGCTCCGGGCTGAAGTTGAACGCCTGCCCCTGGACCTGCGCACTGTCCAACTGTTCAGCCACCCGCATATAGGCATGCACCACATCTTTGACGTAGATATAGTCGCGCACGAACGTGCCGTCGCTGCGGATGACGGGGCGTTCCTCGCGCAGGAAGGCGCGAATCGTGGCCGGCACGATGCGACTCCAGTTCAGGTCGCCGCCGCCGTAGATGTTGCCGCAGCGGGCAATGGCCACCGGCAGCCCGTAGGTGTGGGAATAACTTTGAGCGATCAGGTCGGTGCAGCTTTTGGACACCTCGTAGGGGTGTTGGCCTTGCAGCGGCATCTCCTCGGTGTAGGGCAGCGCGGGCTGGGCGCCGTAGGCCTTGTCGCTGGAAGCAACCACGACCCGTCGCACCAACTGGCTATGCACCCGGCAGGCTTCCAACAGGTTGTAGCTGCCCCGGATGTTGGCCTCGAAGGTGTGCAGCGGGAAACGATGGGCCACGCCCACGATCGGCTGCGCGGCCAGGTGGAAGACCGTCTCTACCTCGTGCTCGTTGACGGCCCGCTCCAGGGTCTGGAAATCCTCCAGGCAGCCGCTGACGACGGAGACGCGGCGAATGTCGCCGCTGCGAATCAGCTCAGATTGAGGATCGGCATCCCGCATCAGGATGACCACGTGGGCCTGCGCGTGCAGCAGCGCCTTCACCAGCCAGGCGCCGACAATGCCCGTCGCTCCGGTGACAAATACCCGGCGATCCCTCCAAAAGCCAGTCGGTGTCTGGTAAGTTGCGTCCGTCATGCTCACCAATCCTTCCACGGTGCATGACCTTCCTGCCACAAGCCTTCCAACAGCCGCACATCGCGCAGCGTGTCCATGCATTGCCAGAAGCCGTCATGACGATAGGCGACCAGTTGACCCTCGGCCGCCAGGCGCTCCATCGGTTCTCGTTCCCAGATCATGCCGTCATGATCGATGTAGTCGGCAATGCCCGGTTCTAACACAAAGAATCCGCCGTTGATCCAGCCTTCGCCAATCTGGGGTTTTTCGATAAAGCGAGACACCAGGTCGCCATCAAAGGCAATGCCGCCAAAGCGCGCCGGCGGGCGCACGGCCGTGACTGTAGCCAGTTTGCCGTGGCTGCGATGGAAGGCCAGCAGATCTTGAAAATTCACATCGCAGACACCGTCGCCATAGGTCAGCATAAAGGGCTCATTGCCCACAAATTGAGCCAGCCTCTTGACACGTCCGCCAGTCTGCGTTTCCAGTCCGGTATCAAGCAGATGGACGGTCCAGTCTTCGCTCTGGCCGTTGTGCAGGGTGATATCGCCGCTCTTGAGACAGACAGTCATGCTGCGCGCTCGATAGCGATAGTTGACGAAGTAGTCCTTGATGACCTCGCCCTTGTAGCCCAATGCCACCGCGAACTCGTCGAATCCGTGGGCCGCATAGCTTTTCATGATGTGCCAGAGCACAGGTTGGCCGCCGATCTCGACCATGGGCTTGGGCTTGAGGGTGGTTTCTTCAGAGAGGCGAGTGCCGAGTCCGCCGGCAAGGATAGCAGCTTTCATTATTCACATAACTCCAAATCCCGCGTATGGTGGAAAGCAGATTTGAGATCTATTTGTGTTCGAACTTGGTGTCGCTGGGGTGGGATCAACCATAATCCTCAATAATCCGCAAGATCCTATTGCGAGCCAGGCTCATTATCTCTTTCATCATGCACTTCGCTCTCCTAATCGTTGCTGGAGCATTTGGTCATGTCAGTGACTAAGCTCTTCTACGGTTTGGCTTGACTTCTCCTACCAATGTCTCATATAACGACTTGGTCTGCGCTGCAACGGGATCCCATTGAAATTTGCGCGCTTGCACCAATCCTTTGGCGCCAAAGAATGCCCTTGTTTCCGGACAAGAATACATGATCTCCATTGCTGCGACTAAAGCTTCCTCGTCATTCGGGTTGAATGACATCGCCGCATCACCAACGACTTCAGGTAACGAAGTTGTATTCGAACAGACGGTTGGCTTTCCGCAAGCCATTGCTTCCAAGGGAGGAAATCCAAAACCTTCATAAAGAGATGGGAATACAAAGACATCAGTGGCATTGTAAAATAAGGGGAGTTCGTCACCGACGTGACCGAGAAAAATCACGTCATCTTCTATATTGAGTTCTCGGATAAGCTTCTTGGCGAGATCGCGCTCCACTTGTAACTCCGGCGCGCCGATTTTAAGCAAACGAACTCGGTCATACTTGGCTCTTATGCGAGCAAAGGCTCTCAATAGCATGGGAAAGTTTTTTCGAGGCTGTTCTGAGCCTACATACAAGAAATAAAAATATCCCGGGTCGATCCCGTACTTGTCACGGAACATATCTGGAACTTCGAGCGGTCGGAAAACCTGATGATCAACAGCTTCATGTATCACGTGAACCCGATTAGACGGAATAGCCAACTTATCAATGACTAGATCTGCAACATAGTTGGATACAGCGATAATTGCATCGGCGCGCTGCAATCCTTTCGCCGCCAGGAAATCGAATGCCTGATGAATTGAATGATTGTACATTGCCAATTTGGCATCATTTCGTAAAAAGTATGTGAAAAATGCATGGACTGTTACCACGACTGGTTTGATACGGCTGAACATCAATATGCTGGCTAGATTTTCGGAAGACAGATGATAAATGTCGACAGGTTTCTGTTCGATCATTACAGGATAATTGGAAAGAAACGTTACTGGGTCAATACCGAGTCTACGTCCCAATAAGCCTAGAGAGTGACTGAAGGGGACACTTGGACGCACCAACTCGATATCGATCTTCGTTTTCTGGAGCTCTTGATACAGAATGCTGCTATAACGACTTAATCCAGTAATTCCTATCGACGAGTCGTTAGTAATTAATCCTACGCGCATCAATACCTCTTCATGTTCCGTTGGCGAACACAATTGCCTAGCGTGTGTACAACTGAGTGGTGTAGCGGCCGATGCCGCTGTCGGCGTGGCCGGGCTTGGCGATGAGAGCGATACGCATCACCATCTCCACCGATCTTGTGATCGCAGATAGTCGACCAGCGGCTGTGCCCAGGCCACGAAGTCCAGCAGGAGCAGCGGCCCCTGCCAGCTTACATCGGCCGGTTGTACGGGCCGCTTCAGCACTGCTCCCGCAAAGCTCAGGTAGCGCAGCCGCGCGAACAGCGCCTGCCCAACAAGAATGCCCCACACGGCCAGCAGCCAGGGCGACAGCAGCAGGCCCAGCCCCGGCCACAGCAGCATCGCCAGTCCCACCAGCGATGATTGCAGCGAGGCGCGCGCCTCATCCAGCGCGCCGAAGCGCCGGCCGTGCAGGGCCACGTTGCGCAGCCAGCGCCGCTGCTGGCGCAGATAGGCCCGCGCGGTCGTCGGGTACTCGGTCGGCATGAGGCTCTCTGGCGCGTGGCGGATGCGCGCGCCCGTGGCCAGCAGCGTCTTGGCCAGCACGTAGTCGGTCCCGGTGGGGGCGGGGGCGTCCAGGGCCGCGGTCTGGGCCAGCAGCGCGCGCCGCGCCGCGCAGTTGCGCCCCAGGATGCCCGAGGCGTATTCAGGCCCGTGCAGCGAGGCGTAGAGCGGTGCGGCCGCCTGAGTGAAGACGAACGGATCGGCCAGTTGTTGGTCGAAGGGCCGTGATCCGCCCGTAGTTACCTGCTCCGCGCCCGCCGCCACCGGCCACAGCGTCCGCTCGAACGGCTCATCGGCCAGCAGGCAGTCGGCGTCGGTCAGAAAGATGATCTCGCCCCGCGCCTCCGGGAAGGCCCGCGCCAGCGCGCGCTGTTTGCCCTCGCCCGGCGCCTGGCGCAGCACCCTGACCGCCGGCCCGGCCAGGCGGCTGGCCAGCGCATACGTGCCGTCGTCGCCGCCGGCGCACAGCACCAGCTCCTTGTGCGGGTAGCGCAGGGCCTGGAAGCTGGCGATGTGGCGCTCCACGTGGGCGGCCTCGTTCCAGGCCGCGACCAGCACGCTGACCAGCGGCAGGTCGGGCCATGCCTCCAGCGGCGGCAGCGGCTGCGGCTCGGGCCGCGCGGCCAGGAAGGCCCGGTCGCGCGGCCACAGTCGTGCGTTGTACACGGCCACCGCGGCCAGCCCCAGGAGGCCCAACGGCAAAGCCCACCGGTCAAGGTGCGTCCGCAGCAGGGGGATCATCGCGCCATCACCTCCGGCGCAACCACCCTGGCCCAGGGCTCTCCCTTGCGCCAGTGGTAGAGCGTCCGGCCGCCGGCGGTCAGCGTCATCTCCTGGGCCGTCTCCCGCCAGCGGGCCGGCCGGCCGGCCGCGGTGCAGTCGAGCAGAACCTCGGCCGTCTGCGGCGGGGGCAGGGGTTGGCCCCCAGGAACCAGCCCGGCCAGCCAGGCAAAGGCTTTGTCCACCCAGCCAGCCGCTGGCAGAGGGTCGCGAAAGTCGGGCTGCGCGGCGGGATCGCGATGCTGGCTGATCTGGGCGGCAAAGCCGCGCGCGGTGGCCACGCCGCCGGAGGGCAGGCAAGCGCCGCGCAGGGTCGCGGCCAGGCCATCGATGTGAGCTGTCAGGCCGTAGGGCTGCAACAGCTCCAGCGCGCGCAGGATGTCGCCCAGGGCCGCGCGCCACTGCGGATAGCGGTTCATCCCACGGGGATAGAGCACCTGGGGCAGGGCGTCGTCCTCGATGTGGCGCAGGATGAATTCGCCCGCGGCCGTGGCCGCGTCCAGCCAGCGCGCCTCGCCGGTCAACTGATGGGCGCGCAACAAGGCAGGGATACAGCGGGCAATATAATAAGGAAAGTAGGCCTCGACCACTGTGCCACGCAGGGTGTTTTGCGGGATCGCCCCGGCCAGCCGGCCAGCATCCTGCACTTGCAGGGAGACCACCGCGTGCAGCGTGGGCAGCGCGTAGCGCTCGATGGGTTCATCCGCGCCGCGCAGCTCTGCCCAGGCGAACAGCGCCTCGGCCAGCGTGCATGCCTTGTTGGGCACCAGCGAAGGCACGTCGGGGCTGTCACGGAACGCGCCCGCCTCATCGTCCCACAGCCGCTCAATAGCATAGCAGCGCAAATTAGCCTCAGCCGCGCGCTCGTAGGCCTCCCAATCGCCCTGGCTGGCTTCGCGCAGCGCGCCCGCCAGCCGCAGCAAGCCCAGGTCGGCCGCCGCCTCGTGAGGCGTGCCGCCGCTATAGGGGTTCTGCTCGAAATTCGAATGGCGGTAGTTGCCCGACGGCAACTGCCCGCGCAACAGATCGTCTCCGGCGCGGCGCGCCTTCTCCAGCCACACCGCTTGCCCGGTTCGCCGCCACAGGGCCAGGTAGCCGCTGATGATGCCCTCATAGCGCCAATCCAGCCCCGCGCCCGTGTAGCTCAGGCAGTGCTGCCACCAATGGACGACCGGGCCGCCGTAGCCGTCCGGCCCGCGCATCGTCTCGAGCCAGGCGTCGAGATTGGCGATCCGCTGCGCGTCGCTCATCGGTCACGCTCCAGCGTCAGGCAAACCAGCGCTGACCAGCTTGCCGCCGGCCCGCCAACCACGAAGTCGCGTCGCATGGCGCAGTGGCGACGGTCGCGCCAATCCCGCCGGCCAAGCGCCAGAACCGCCTCGCCGGCATAGTGCTGCCAGACGGCCGCCGGCGGGTGGATGCCCAGCCGTTCGACGACGTGGAACCCGGCCGTCCGCGCCGAGGCCGCCAGCTCGCGCGCGCTCATGGGGGACGCGGCCGCGCTGCCCCGGCGCTCTGCCAGGAAGCGCGCCAGCCGGCCGCCGGTCACCACGTGGAGGCGGCCATCGGCGCTCAGGCGGTCGAACAGCGCTGGCCCCACCTCGGCCGGCTCCACCAGCCCCACGGCCGCCAGCAGGCCAGACGCCGGCGCGGCCTCAGCCAGGCCCAGCGCGGCCAGGGCTTCACGCGCCGCCGGCGCGCGGCTCAGCGTTGCTGTGTGCGGCAGGCGGTGGGCCAGCTCCAGCCACTGCCAGGGCGCGGCCGCGCCATAGGCGACCATGCCATCGGCCGCATGCAGACAGACGGCCAGCCAGTCAAAGGCCTGTTGATAGGCCAGCCCTGGCCTGTGGGTGACATCGATGCTTGTGGCTGTCATGGGCTTGATAGGATCCGTTTCACGCCAGGCACTGCCGGTAGATCTCTTCCAGGCGGGCGCCGATCTGCGGCCAGGCGTAGTGTTGCTCGACCTTGCGCCGGCCGGCCTGGCCCATGGCCTGGCGCTGCGCGGTGGGCAGGGTCAGCAAAACCTGCACGCGTTCGGCCAGGGCCGCGGCGTCGCCGGATGGCGTCAGGAAGCCATCAATGCCGCTTTCCACCAGAGAGCGGACGCCAGGACCGTCAGATGCCACTACGGGCACGCCGCAGGAAAAGGCCTCGACGATCACCATGCCAAACGATTCAGGCGCCAGCGATGGCACGGATAACAGATCACAGGCGCGTAGCAGAGCAGCCAGTTCTCCGTGACTTGCCCTGCCGAAGAAAACGGTACGCTCGTTCAGGCTGTGCTGTGTGGCCCGTTGGCTATACTCTTCCTTCAACTCGCCGTCGCCCACGATCAGCAACTGAACTTCAGAGCACGCAGGCTCAGACAGAGCCGCCATCAACACGGCTAGACCCTTGTAGTGATGGGCTCTGTCCAGAACACCGACAAAACCAACCACCGGGCGTTCGGCCTCCAGCCCCAGGCGCTGCCGCGTCGCTGCGCCGTCAGTGCCTGGCCGAAATAGCTCCGTGTCGACCCCGTTGGGTAATATGTGACAACGCTGGCGCATCCGGTCGTAGACGACATGCTGCGCGCAGGTTTCAGCATGTCCCTGGCTGACAAACAGAACAGCATCTGCCCGCATCATCACGGCGTGCCGGCTGGACCACATGGCAGCTCTGAATACCAGATCGCGCCAACTGCCATCGTTGATCAGGTCACTGTGATAGGTGACAACCAGGGGCGTTTGGCGGAGGGCGGCGCCCAGTGATGACAGCTCACCGCCAGCGATGAATGGCAGATGCAGGTGAATGATGTCGTAGCCGTGCAGGGCCGTGGTGAGTTGCGGCAGCAACGGCGCGTTGCCCACTCGCAGCCAGGGCCGCAGCCGCTGTACCTGAAAGCCCTCGATCCGCTCCTGGTCCGGCGCGCCCTCTGCGGCAGCCGTGAAGACAGTCACCTGATGGCCGCGCCGCGCCAGCTCGCGCGCGTTGTAGAAGCAGACGTTGCCGGTGCCGCCGCGGTAGGGCGGGAAGGTGGCAGTCACATGGGCGATGCGCAAGAGGTCTACCGTGGAATTGCTGATAGCGGGTGCTAGCGAGTGTAGCGAGTGCATGTATTTGACGAGAGATATCAGGTGATCTATAATTGCTTCAAACTGAGCTCGTAAGTCCTGGATCGGCTGCTCCGATGTAAGTCGGTGCTACTCCGTCTTTGAACGGTGAGAATCGGCCCCCAGGGAGAGCCAGTTTTTTGTTTTATCTACGACATCCTCGACTACGATGTGATCACGCAGGATGTCATAGCACGTCTCATTGCCGTGTTCATGCTTCTGAAACAGGCTCCAGGCGACTGCATCGGCTACTTGTAACGCCTGTTCCTGCCGGGACTCGATCTGTTGGAAAACCAGGACCGCTTGTGGGCCGATGCCATCAGTAAGCGTCTCGACCAGGCGATCGCGAAGTCGCGGATCTGTATAGCGTTTGTCCATGGTCAGTGATAGCTGCGGATATCGTTCCAGACAATGCTCCACGGCTATACGGCATAGCTGTCGATAACCTTCCTCTGGATCGAATGGGGCTGTAGCATCGGCCTTTCTCCACACAACGGCTACGATGTCAAAAGGCTGCTCAATCACCTTGCGCAACAAGCGAGCTACTATGTATTCGGGTGTATGGTACGCCTTTAGTTCTGGGATTTGCTTCAGCTTCTTGCCCAACCCCTGACGGATTCGCGCGACGATGCGGCGCAGTTGTTGCGGCTCATGCGTCAACACAATTGCCACAACGAGATGGCGAGATGACCCCCTTGCCCATCCAACATCGCCTGCCTCGTCACCATAACCGTGCTTCAATCCACGAAACTCCTTGCCGTTCTGTCGCTGGTAGGGTTGTCATGGTTGGCGATCCTTTCATACTCAGAAGCGAGTCTGGCACAGCTTCGCTCTCCTGGCGGGGCTTCAGCGCATGTCTGGTCGCCGCAAATGGGTTGACGTTGAACTGCGCTACCGGCGCGTCGCCGCCAGGGCAATCTGACGGAACAACCAGAAGAGCGGGTCGAACACCCAGTGCGCCAGCGTTGCGGCCAGGCTCTCGCCGGTCTGTTCGTAGGCCAGGCGATGGGTGGTCTGGCGCAGCAGTTCATGGTCGGTGGCCCGCCGGCTGGCCTGCGCCGCGCGGCGGCGGGCCATGAGCGTTGGCCAGCCGCGCAGCACGTAGCCGTAGGCGCGCAGCTTGTTGCGCCAGCGGGGCCGGTCGTCCAGCAGGATATAGCCCCAGGTCACCACCTCGGCCAACAGCAGGGCGGGCAACAACAGCAGCAGCGTCGACCAGCGCAGCCCCTTGAGCAGCATCAGGTAGCGGTTGCGCTCCTGGTAATAGGTCTTGTCCGGCCCGAAGCGCAGACTGTAGCGGTGATAGACCACGGCGTCAGGCACGTAAAGGCAGGTGTAGCCGGCCAGCCGGGCGCGCCACGACAGGTCGGTGTCCTCCATGTAAAGGAAGAAGCTGCCGTCGAAGCCGCCCAGGCGGTAGAAGAGCTCGCGCCGCATGGCAAAGGCCGCGCCGGAGATCGCGCCCACAGCGGCCCGGTCGGCCAGCTCGTCGCGCGCCTGCCCCAAGCCACGACACAGGGCCAGCCCGGTCAGGTGCAGGTCATTGCCGCAGGTGTTGATGTGTTGCGGATCCTCGCGCAACAGGATCTTGGGGGTTGCCAGCCCTGCTTCCCGCGTCTCATCCAGCGCGGCCAGCAGTGCATCCAGCCAGCCTGGCGTCACCTCCGTGTCGGGGTTCAAAAAGGCCAGATAGGCGCCGCGCGCGTGGGCCGCGCCCAGGTTGTTGCCCTCGCCGAAGCCCAGGTTGCGCGCGCTGCGCAGCAGCCGCGCCTGGGGGAACTGCGCCTCGACCATGGCCGCGCTGCCATCGCTGGAGCCGTTGTCCACCACGATGATCTCGTCGTCGGCGTGGCCGGCCTGAGCCAGAGAACGCAGGCAACGCGCCAGGTCCTCGCGACCATTGTAGTTGACGATCACGATGCTGGCGCGCGGCCTGATTGCCGTCAGTGGCTTGTGTTGCGCCGCAGCTCGCAGCCGGCTGTTGGTCGCCATCGTCTGCCCATCACCCATGCTGGCTGTGCAGCGCCTCTTGGTTGCCCAACACCAGCCCCCGCACCGAGTGCAGAATCACGCCGGTGAAGGTGGTGAAGATGCCGATCATGCCCAGCAGCACGGTGAGCATGGCGTAGCCCACGGCCAGCGTCTTGGTCTGCTGATAGACGATCACCACGTAGCCGCCCAACAGCAGGCTGAGCAGGAAGACCAGCAGCCCGCCCAGGCCGAAGAAGAAGAGCGGCCGGTACTGCCCCACCATCCTCAGCAGCCCGTTCAGCACCAGCAGGCCGTGGGTCATCACCGGCCGCTTGGGCTTGTCGCTGTAGGTGATGGTGATCGGCACCTCGGTCAGCCTCAGCCCCTGCTGCTTGGCGATGAACTGCATCTCCGACTCCACTGAGAAGCCGTTGGAGCGGAAGGCCACCGCCTCCAGCGCGGCCGGCGAGAAGGCGCGGAAGCCGCTCTGCGAATCGCTCACCGCCACCCCGGAGGCGCCGTTGGTCATCAGGTTGAAGGCGCGGTGGCCCCACACCCGGTGCGTGGGGGTGTTGCTGCCGTTGCTCAGATAGCGCGAGCCGATCACGATGTCGGCCTCGCCCCGCAGCACCGGCCCGGTCACCTGGCCGATCTCGCGCGGCCGGTGCTGGTAGTCGGCGTCCAGCACCACCACCGCGGCCGGGTGCAACTCGCGTGCTTTGCGCAGCCCCGTGCTCAGCGCGGCCCCCTTGCCGGCGTTCTGTGGGTGCTGGATCACCGTGGCGCCCGCCAGGCGCGCGATCTCGGCGGTGGCGTCGGTCGAGCCGTCGTCCACCACGATCACCGCGTCGGCGTATTTGCACGCCTTGATCACCACGCTGCCGATGAAGCGTTCTTCGTTGTAGGCTGGAATGACGGCCACGGTCCCAGCCCCGCCGTTGCGATCCTCGTTGTGTCCGTTGCTGCGTGTCATCGCGTCCTCCTGCTCTGCCCGGCAACGGTGCAGCTCCTGGCTGCACCTGGTCACTGCTCCCCCTGCAAGTTGCCAACCAGGGGGCCCGCCGAATGTCTCTGTGGGTCAAGTGTCGATTGGAAAGCCGGCCAGGCCGGTTTCGCTCCCGAAGGTGACGTTTTCAGTTGAAAAGCGAGCGCCGCCCTTCCCGTAGACCACAGGTGATCTGGGGAAACGCAAGGCGGCAGCCGGAGCAACGGCTACAACGAATCCACCGCCGAGAATTGTCACATCACTGTGTTCGCAAGGGGGCGCCCAAACCACCGGCGTCAGAGGACCCAAGCCATGAGAGCCTGGGGCGACGACCGATGACCCAAGTCTGTGAAAGACTAAACCATCTGGCGAGACTATACTCCGCCGATGGAAATCTGTCAAATCGACCGATGACGCGCTGCGAAACAGATCCCCATCCCGCTCCATGGCCACGTAGGACTCAGACTGCTCAGCCAGTCGTCCAGAAACCGGGTTTTTCCGTGCGCGCAAAAACCCGGTTTCTAATGCAGCGCGCCCAGGTGGCCCGCCCTAAGCGACCGCGCGGGGTAGAGCTTGGATAGGTTGTCGACGCGGATGGC
>JACSRL010000073.1 GCA_014879765.1 Anaerolinea sp.
TCAAACCCCGCGCCGGCCGCCGGCAAGTCAACCAAGGCCGGCGCCCAGAGCAAAGCCGCCCCGCCGCGCGCCAAGGGCCGCCAGCCTGACCGCGGGCTGGAGCGGCGGGTGATTTTGCTGGGGCTGCTGTTGCTGGCTGCCATAGCCGCGGTGGCCTGGGCCGGCGGAGACAGCGGCCCGGCCGCGCTCTGGCTGTCGGACATGGACAACCGGCCGGCCGACCGGGCTGCGCTGGCCGGCAAGCGCATCGGCCTCATCGCCGGCCACAGCGGCTTCGATTCGGGCGCGATCTGCGACGACGGGCGGCAGGAGGTGGAGACCGTCGCGGCCATCGCCCGGCAGGTGGAACGGCGCCTACGCCGCGCCGGCGCCCAGGTGGAAGTGCTGAACGAATATGATCCCCGGCTGAACGGCTACCTGGCCGACGCGGTGGTGTCGCTGCACGCCGATTCGTGCATCGAGCGCAGCGGCTTCAAAGTGGCGCGCTGGCAGGAGAGCGCCATGCCCGAGGTGGAGGATCGCCTGGTGCGCTGCCTGAGCGACAGCTACGCCGCGGCCACCGGCCTCCCCTTCGACGCCGACACCATCACCGACGACATGACCCTCTACCACGCCTTCCGCAAGCTGGCCGCGGCCACCCCGGCCGCCATCGTAGAGACCGGCTTTCTGGGCGGCGACTGGGAACTCATCGGCCGCCGTCCCAACGTCGCCGCCGACGGGGTGGTGGATGGGCTGGTATGTTTTTTTGCAGCGCCCTGAAACAGATTTTCTAATGCTTGCCATGAATGCTATAATGCTGAAGCCGTAATCATCAACACAGGAGACCAGTTCCAAGAGGTGAATGATCTCTTTCCAGTGAGGTGAGCCATGCCGGGAATGAGCAAGGCGGAACTTTTCGAGGTCGTCGTCAATGCGGTGGGTGAGAGCGGATGGAACGTTTTGTACATCGCTCCTCCCTCGACGCATCCCTTCCACATGCAGATCTACCGGGAGGAAGAAGGGTATCGCCTGCGGATCTACATCTGGACGCTGACCCATGAACGAAGCACCGATGAAACACACAATGGCCTGGCTTTGTGTACCCTGCATCACCGGGCATACGATCAAGCTCTCATCACGATGGACGAGGACTACGCGGTGGTGTTTAACGAGGCCCAGGCCGTGGAACTTGGCCGCTTGGGGCTTGCTGCCGGCGTCGAAAAGTTCAAGGAGAACCTGCGTTCAGAGATTCTCGTCCCAGACGCCCTGTCCGACCGACCGCACGTGGACTACATCCGTCTCGCCAACCGCATCCGCGGCTGGCCATGACGCCTCACGCCTCACGTTTCACGCCTCAGGCTTGCGTGCCACAATGTAGAACGCCGACGCGATCAACTCTGCCTGCGGCGTCCCTTCCAGCCAGGCATCGGCGAACTTGAGCGGGCTGAGCAGCCAGGGGAAGGCGCGCCGTCCCACTTTGAGCAGCGTCCGGTTGCCCAGGGAACAGAACAGCGCCAGATATTCGCTGGCCACCCACATCATGGCTGAGCTGGGGCCGACGGCGATGCCCCGCTCCAGCACCTGGTAGCCCGGGGCCAGCTCCGCCATGCCCACGGCGGTGAAGCGGCGAAAGTCGTTGGGGGAGGCGTGGAAACCCTGGATAAAGGGCGCTTCGTGGTAGACCAGCCCCCCCGGCCGCAGCACGCGGTCGATCTCGGCCAGGGTCGCGCGCAGGTCAGGCACGTGCTCCAACACCCCTTGGGTGATGACGCCGTCCAGGCAGGCATCCTGCACCGGCAGCCGCTCACCCACCCCCACCACCGCCACATGGCTGAACGGCTTGATATCCAGGTTGACGACGCGCCGGCCGAAGTCGGTGCGGCCTGAGCCCAGGTTGAGAATCAGCGCGTCCGGCCCCACCTGCTCGACGAAACGGGGGATGCGCTGCTGGCTGTGGCCGGTCTTGTAGGCAAAGTCGGGCGGGGTCGTGACGGCCAGTGTTCGTTGAAATAGATTCATGGTCGGGCAGGGGTCGGGCTGACGAACTCCAACAGCATGGCCAGCACCAGGCCGGCCAGCAGGCTGACCACGGCCACCAGCAGCACCAGCCGCAGGGCCGAGGAGCCGCCCGGCTCGCCGGGCAAAAAGGCCGGATCGACCACCTGCAACGAGCCGACGCTGATGGCCTGCGCTTCCTTCAGCCGCGCCTCGGCCGCCTTGCTGCGCAGGAAGTCATAGTCCGCCAGGGCCGCATCCAGCGCAGCCTGCAAGGCGTTGTAGTCGCTGCTCAGGCCGATCAACTGGGCCAGGTCGCCGGCGCGCTGGTTGAGCAGGCTCTCGTTCTGCGTGGCCACGGTGCGCTGGCCGGCCGCCGCGATCTGTTGGGCGCGCGCGGTGCTGCGCTGCTCGGCCGCGGCCTGGCTCAGCCTGGCGACCAACGCGGCCTGCGCTTCGCGGCTGGCCTGCTGGTCGGCCGTCAGCGTCTCGCCGCCGGCCGACAGCTCGGCCAGCGCCTGTTGCGCCGCGGCCAGCTCGGCCTCGCTCGCGTCGGCCTGGGTCGCGTATTGTTGGGCCAGCGTTTCCGCCAGGCTGGCCTGGATCTGTGCGGCGTCGCGCGCGGCACGGATCGCGCGCACGTTGTCCTGCACCGCGTTGATCTCGCGCGGCAGGTCGCCCACGTTGTGCTCCAACTGGAACTGGAGCAGCGCATCCTGGGCCTGGCGCAGCCGCTGGCCCTGGGTGGCCAGCTCGGCGCTGACAAACTGGCCGGAGACGCTGGCCGGGCGGGCGCGAATCTCGTTGTAGTAGGCCAGCGCGTTCTCCACATGCCGGTTGAGCACGTCCATGGCCTCCTGGGGGGTGGCCGCGTCGTAGGTGACGGTGACGAAATCGCCGGCCGCGCTGGTGCTCAGGTTGCCCAGCAGTTGGTTGGCGCTGATCTCCAGATCCAGATCGCGGATGGTGCGCCAGGCGATCAGCGAGTTTTGCAGGGTCTCGTTGAAGTTGAACTGGGTCAGCGCGATCTGCTCGCTCACGCCGCCGCTGGAGCGCCGGGTGTACAGCGCCACCTCCTGATCATCCAGCGCCAGCGCCTGCAGGCGCAGCGATGAACGGTAGGCAGGCGGCGCGCTCAGCGTCACCACCAGGGTGACGGCCACCGCGCCCACCATCAGCGCGACGATCAGCCACCAGCGCCGGCGCAGAATAGCCCAGATCGACGGGCCAGCCGGCCGGCCAGGCGCGGAGTCAATACTCTCAGTTGCCTCTTGCATAACATCCTCATGTTTTTGGGAACTCAGGGGAACTGGGGGAGCTTCATCTCCACCATTCAGAAGTTCCTTCGAGTTCCTCTATCCGCGCCGCACCCGCTGCCGCAGACTGATCAGGGCGCGGTTGAACTCTGGGCGCAATTCATCGTCGCGCCACCAGGTGAACAAACCATAGACGAGCACCAGCACCGCGCCGCCGGCCAGCAGCGCGGCCACGTCCCACACGCCCAGCGCCAGCAGGCCGGCATTGACCAGGTAGCCCAGCCCGCCGGCCACCAGCGCATAGACCAACATCGGCCCCAGGATGCGGGCGTAGGTGACCATGCGCGCGTCCAGAATCTTGTCCACCAGATAAGCGGCGATGATGAAATCGACCGCAGCCACGCCGGCCGACAACAGCGAGACGCCCACCAGGCCGCCGCGGCTGATGAAGGGATAGAGCAGCAGGGCCATGGTGATCAGCCGCCAGACTGCGATGCCGGTCAGCCATTGCGGCTTGCCGCCGGCCTGGAAGATGACGCCCATGTTGGCGGCCACCGAGCGGATCACGCCATACACGGCTAAGATCTGCATCGGCACGATGGCCGGCGCCCAGCTTTCGTTGAGCACGGCATAGACAAAATCATGGGCAAAGATCACCGTAGCGACGCCGATGGGCATGGCCAGCGCGCCGACGAAGCGCACCTGGCGGAAAAAGGCGCTGCGCAGTCGCTCCTGATCAGCCTGCAAGATGCTGTAGGCCGGAAAGGTCACCCGGTTGACCACCCGGGTGATGTTGGTGGCTGGCGTGTTGGAGATCTTGTAGGCCAGCCCATACTGCCCCAGCGCGGCCTGGCCCAACATGCGCCCGACGAACATGTCGTCGATGTTGGTGATGCCAAAGATCAACACCTGGCTGACCGCGATGTGCTTGCCATAGCCGAACAGCTCATGGAAAATCGAACGCACGAACTGCAAGCGGGGCCGCCAGGGCGAGATGGCATAGACCAGGAGGGTGACCAGCAGCGCCGAGATCAGCTCGCCGGCCACCAGCGCCCAGACGCGCCAGCCGACCCAGGCCAGCAGCAGCGCGGCCAGGTTGCCGATCAGGCTGGCGGTCAGCTCCGGCAGCACCTTCTTGCGAAAATCCAGCTCCTTGGTCAGCAGGGTGTAGGGCACCCGGCTGAAGCTGTTGATCACCATGGTCAGGGCCAGCACCCGCAGCACCGGCATGGACTCCGGGCTGTGGAAGAACTGGGCCACCAGCGGCGCCGACACGAAAGCCACCAGGTAGAGCAGCGCGCTGCTGGCCAGAATCGTCCAGTGCGCGGTGTTGGCCGCGGCCTCCACATCCTTCTGGCGATAGATCAATGCCGAGCTGAAGCCCAGCTCCTGAAAGAAAACCAGCGACTGGATGGCCAGGTTGGCGATGGCCAGCAGGCCGAAGTACTCCGGCGTCAGCAGGCGGGCCAGCAACAGGCTGACCAGAAAGCTCAGTCCCTGGCCGACCAGGGCTGCGCCGCCCTCCCAGAACAGGCCGCGCGAGACGCGCGCGCGCAAGGTCATGGCAGCGCCTTGCGAGCCAACAGCACCAAATCACGCCCAAAGAGGGTTGGCCGCAGGCGGGTCAGCGTCTCATAGCCGCGCGCGGCCAGGCCGCTGCTGCGCAACAGGTCAGGGTACAGCCCCCGCACCCACAGGCTGGCGCTGCCGCTGACCTGCTCGATCGCCAGGCCGCGGCCGTGCAGCAGCCGGCGCAGGTCAGGCAGCGCAAAAAAGCGCAGGTGCAGCCAGTCGGTGGGGGTGTGTTCCACGTAGGGAAAATGGCCGCGCAACAACCACCAGCGCACCCGCCAATGGGCCGCGTTGGGCACGCACAGCACCAGCCGCCCGCCCGGCCGCAGCACACGGGCGCACTCGTCCAGGTAGCGCGCATAGTCGACCCGATGCTCGATCTGCGAATCGCTGACCACCACGTCGAAGCTGGCGCCGGCGAAGGGCAGCGGCTGGCGGTCCAGGTTGACCTGGGTGGCGTCGACGCCGCGGCTCTGGGCCCGGCGCACCGCCTCGGCCGACAGGTCAGTGCCCACCACCTGCGCGCCCAGTTGGCTCAGCCGCTCGGCCAGCACGCCGGGACCGCAATCGACCTGCAAGACGCGGTCGCCCGGCCGGATATGACGGGTCAGCAAGCTCTGGCGGCGGTGATCAAAGCGGTCGCCCTGCTGCTGCCAGTAGCTGTCATAGAAGGCTTCAAAGTCCAACGGTCGTCATCCTGAAAAGGCCAGGGATTGGAAATCCCTGGCTGAACCTACAAAGCGCCAGGGATTGGAAATCCCTGGCTGAACCCACAAAGCGCCAGGGATTGGAAATCCCTGGCTGAACCCACAAAGCGCCCTCAGGCGCTGGGATCCCTTCTCCAGCCGCTGAGGCGGCTTCGTACTTTCAGACGGTGAATTCCATTCACCGTCCAAACGCTGGGATCCCTTCTCCAGCCGCTGAGGCGGCTTCGTAC
>JACSRL010000347.1 GCA_014879765.1 Anaerolinea sp.
CATGCCTCTACTTTACGGGCTATCCACGAATTTGACAACTTTCCAAAACGGTTAACCTGTCACGAATGCGGCAATCCAAAGTACAGAAGTATTCCGATCGCCTGTGCGCGATCGGACGCGCACACAGGGCATCTGGCGTTTTGCCGCCAGAGCAGAGGGCCCTTGCCGCGGTGGCGTGGCTCCTGGCTGCCCAGCGCCAGACTCCAAACGGCGGCGTGCCGGCGTTCTACGATCTTCTGCACGATTCCTGGGCGCCGAGCTATCCCGAGACGACCGGCTACATCATCCCCACGCTGCTGGTCTTTGCCGAGCGGCACGCGCACGAGGCGTCCAGGCGCGCCGCGCTGCAGATGGCCGACTATCTCCTCTCCGTGCAAACGCCGGAGGGCGCCGTGCGCGGTTGGGGCGCGGAATCGCCCCCCTTCGTCTTCGACACCGGCCAGGTGCTCCAGGGGTGGCTTGCCGCCTGGCAGGCCACCGGCGACCAGCGTTTCTTGGCCGCCTTGACCAAGGCCGCCGATTGGCTGGCGACCCACCAGGACCCCGCAGGCTTCTGGCAGGCCTACCAGTATCAGGCGCAGATCAAGACGTGGGACAATCGGGTCGGCTGGGCGCTCTTACAGGCCGGCCAGGCCACAGGGGAGCTGCGTTTCACCGCGGCTGGCCGGCGCTGCCTCGATTGGGCGCTGGCGCAGCAGGCTGGCGATGGCTGGCTTGACCACTGCTCCCTCGAACCAGGCCAGCCGCCTGTCACCCACACCCTGGCCTACGCCATCGAAGGGTTTCTGGAGAGCGGCGCGCTGCTGGCCGATGACCGATATATCGACGCTGCACGCCTGGCAGCCGATGCACTGCTGGCCCGCCAGCGTCGCGATGGGAGCCTGAGCGCCTATTGGGGGCCAGGATGGCGTCCCCTCAGCCGATCGGCCTGTCTCACCGGCAACGCCCAGATGGCCCTCTGCTGGCTGCGCCTGCATGAGTTGACGGGAGGGCCTGAGTACCTGCCGGCCGGCCGCCGCATTCTGGCCGCCGTTGCGGCCTGCCAGCGGGTCGACGATCCCTGGCGGCCGATCCGGGGCGCGATCCCCGGCAGCCGGCCGCTGTGGGGTCGCTACCTTCGCTGGCGCTATCCCAACTGGGCGGCGAAGTTCTTCCTGGATGCCCTGCTATTGGAACAACGCTTGACAGAAGAGGCGCAACCATGACCCAGACAGATACTGCACCCCCCCCCGATCAATGGAATGCCTACTGGGAGGAGCAGGCACAAACGGCGTTCATCAGCGCTCCCGTCGAGCCATGGGAAGCCCTCTGTTCATACACCGCCGTCTCCGGAATGCGGGTTCTGGACCTGGCCACCGGCACAGGCGGCACCGCTGCCCGTCTGGCCGCGGCCGGCGCCGCAGTGACAGCCGTGGATCTCTCGGAACGTTCTCTGCACATCGCGCGCACAACTGCCCAACGCCAGGCGACCGACGTGGCGTTGCTCTGCGCCGATGTCCTTCATCTCGCCTTGCCAGACGAAGCCTTCGACGGGGTGGTCAGTCTGGGGGTGATGCATTACTTTCGCGACCCACGGCCATTTCTGGCTGAGGTAAGCCGCGTGTTGCGGCTTGGCGGCTGGGCGCTGATCGAGGTCCCTCAAAAGTTCAGCCCATTTACGCTCCATAAGCGTTGGCGCATGGCGCAAGGGCGCTGGGAGTACGGCGATTGGGAGACCGAATACAGCCCGGAAGAGTTGCGACGTTTGTTGAGCCACAATGGCTTTACTCCGGCGCAGTCCTACGCCCGAGAATATTACCCGTATGCCTATTATGCCCTGCGCCACCTGGCGAAGTTGGAACAGCGGCTGGGATTGCCTCTCTTGCCCGCATCGATCTGGCAAGCGTACGATCGGGTTTGGACCCGGCTGGAGACGGGGTGGTGGGGCCTACATACGCTGCGGGACGTGGGCATTGTAGCCCGCAAAGACAGAGTACCATGAATTATCCGTTGGTCGCCATCATCGTATTGAACTGGAGAAAACCCGCCGAAACTCTGGCATGCCTGGAATCGCTGTCACGCATTACCTACCCGAATGTCATGCACGTGGTGGTGGACAACGGCTCCGGGGACGATTCAGTCCCTCTGATTCGCGCGCGCTACCCACAGGCCGCACTCTTGGAAACCAATGCCAATCTGGGCTACGCCGGCGGCAACAATGTAGGTGTACGTTGGGCTTTGGCGCATGGCGCTGATTTCACACTTATCCTCAACAACGATGTTACTGTCGATCCTGGCTTTGTCGAATCGCTGGTCGAGGCAAGTCAACAGGAGCCAGGGCCGGCCGTCACTACGCCAATGATCTGCGAAATGGAGCGTCCCGGCGTGATCTGGACGCTGGGCTCAGACATCGATTGGCGCACTGGCGCGCCGGTGAGGCGACACGCGGGAGACCTTCGCACTGACTGGCAGCGCAGCCGGCCCCATCGGGTGGCTATTACACCTGGCACTGCGATGCTTGTGCCGCGCAAGGCCTGGGAATGTGCCGGGTTGATCGATGAGCAGTACTTTTTGTATTACGAAGAGGCCGACTGGTGCCAACACGCGCTGCGCAGCGGCTGCACCATGGTGGCTGTTCCAGACTCCTGTATCTGGCACGACACCGAAGGCGCCGCGCAGCGCACTTCGCCCGCCATCACCTATTACATGACGCGCAACGCGCTGCGTTTCCTGAGTCGCAACGTGGAACAACCACAGCGCTGGCAGGGCCAGGCTCGGGTCATGCGTATGGCGGCCTGGCATAGCCTGGGGGATCTCCGGCATGGCCACTATGCCCGCGCCCGCGCCCGCTGGCGCGCCATCTACGACTACCTGCTGGGGCGCTTTGGCCCCTTGCCAAAAGGAGCTTCTTGACGTGAGTCCGCTTGTCTCCATTGTGATGCCCACCTACAACCAGGCGCATTTCCTGCGCGAGGCGCTGGACGGTGTGTTTGCCCAGACCTACCCAGCCTACGAGTTAATCGTCGTGGATGACGGGTCCACCGACGACACGGCTCGAATCCTGGCAGAGTATCGCCAACACCACGATTTCCAGATCATCACCCAGGAGAACCAACGCCTGCCGCGCGCGCTCAACGCCGGCTTCAGCCGCGCGCGCGGCGACTATTTGACCTGGACATCCTCGGACAACGTCATGTTGCCCACTATGCTGGCCGTGTTAGTTCAGGCGCTGGACGCGGCCGACCCCACCGTGGGTCTGGTTTACGCTGACCGCTACCTGATGGACGATGACGGCAACGATCTGGGCCGTTTCGATCTGCCCGACTACGATCGCTATCTGCTGCTCCATGCCAACCTGGTGCATTGCTGCTTCCTCTATCGCCGGCAGTGCATGGAACGCGTGGGTCTGTTCGATCCTGGATTCATCTACGGCGAAGATTGGGAATACTGGATTCGCATATCTCGTTACTATTCAATGAAGCATATTCGCCAGGCCCTTTATCGTTACCGGCTGCACCGCACCAGCATGACCAGCGAAATCGTGCGCGGGACGGCCAACAACATCCCCTATGCAGAATTCGCCCGTCGCGTTCGCCGACGCATGCCGCTGCGCTGGTGGATTGGCAAGCTCAAATGGCGCTGGCTGCGAGCATTTCACCCCGATCATCCGATGGTGAGCGACAGAACCGCATGGAATCGTGCCGCAACAATAGCTGCACAGGGTGCATCATGAAACGTGTTTTGGTTATCTTCGGCACCCGCCCCGAAGCCATCAAGATGGCCCCTGTGGTGCGGGCTTTGCAGCAATATCCTGATCGGTTCACAGTTCGCACTTGCGCCACCGCGCAGCATCGCGAGATGCTGGACCAGGTTCTGGATGTGTTCGGCATCAGCCCCGACATCGATCTGGATCTCATGCAGCCCGATCAGTCGCTGTCCGGTCTGGCCGCCAAAGTTCTGGCCACCCTGGATTCCGTGCTGCTGATGGAAAAACCGGATTGGGTGTTGGTGCAGGGCGACACCACCACCGTGATGGCCGCAGCCTTGGCCGCGCAACACCGCCAGGTGCAGGTGGGTCACGTCGAGGCCGGTCTGCGCACCTACGACCGTCGCAATCCCTTTCCTGAGGAGATGAATCGGGTGGTTGCCGACCACATCAGCGATCTTTGTTTCGCGCCCACCGAGACGGCAAGAGAGAACCTGCTGCGCGAAGGCATCGACGAGACGCGCATCATCGTAACCGGCAATACCGTGCTGGATGCGCTGTTGACTATCGCGCGCCAGCCGTGGACGCCAAAAGATAACGATCCACTGGCCGCGATCCCGGCTGACCGTGTTTGGTTGTTGGTAACCGCCCATCGCCGGGAGAATTTTGGTGTACCGTTGAACGACATCTGCAAGGCGCTGCGGCGTATCGCAGATGAACGCGGTGGCCATTGTCAAATCATCTACCCCGTGCATCGCAACCCCAACGTTTGGCTACCTGTTCACGCCATGCTGTCTGGCCACCCTGCCATCACACTGTTGCCGCCCGTCGATTACCGATCTCTGGTCTACTTGATGCAGCATTGCCGGCTGATTTTAACCGATTCAGGAGGATTGCAGGAAGAAGCGCCTACCCTGAACAAGCCAGTGCTGGTCATGCGCACGACAACCGAGCGGCCGGAGGCTGTCACTGCCGGCGCGGCACAGCTCGTAGGCACACAGCCCAAGAACATCATACGCGAGGTCTACCGCTTGCTCGATGACGAAGTTGCATATCAGAAAATGGCACTGGCGCAAAACCCCTATGGCGATGGCCGCGCAGCCGAGCGTATCGTACAAGCTCTGTTGCAAGCCACTGAGAATGTAGCCGACGCCATTGACCGGCGTTTCGTGGCTTTGGTGGAGGGGGTGAGCGGTAAACGGTGATCGGTGATCGGTAAACAGTAATCCGCAATCCGCGTAATTCGTGGCATGTCCGCCCTCGTGTGTGGCGCCTTGCCTGTTGGTTCTATTTGGGGTAGAATTCAGCCAGGTCCTAGCCCGGTTACGTCAGTTGCCGAGAGATGATGCACTTCCATATCGAGTACTCTCCAGAAGTTGAGGATCATCTGCGCACATTGACCGTTCGCCAGCAACGGCTGGTTCTTGATGCCGTAGATGCTCAACTCAGCTATGAACCCACCGTTGAAACCAGAAATCGCAAGCCGATGCGCCCCAACCCGCTGGCGCCTTGGGAACTGCGAGTGGGTAAGCTGCGAGTGTATTATGATGTGGACGACGAACAGGCATTCACTGTCTTCGTCCGAGCTGTTGGAATCAAGGAACGCAATCAAGTTCGTATTGGCCGAGAGGTGATTGAACTATGAAAACACTAGAGATGGTCCGAGCGACTGCTCCTCTGGCAGCCTATGCACGAGATGTTGAGGTGGACAAACAAACGATGGTTCTCACTATAGACGGCAAGCCTGTCGTTGCGTTGATTCCCATTGAAAACGCTGACATGGAGACCGTCACCTTGAGCACCCATCCACAGTTTTTGGCCCTGATCGAACGGTCAAGAGCGCGTCAGGACAGGCAGGGCGGCGTTTCCAGCGACGAGATGCGTCCTTCCCGGATCGCCGCCGCTGCATCCGCCACGCCAAGATCTGCCGGTCTGCTCATGTTGCCTGCCTCATCCTCGTCCGCCTGTTAACGCGCGGTGTAGAGGTAATCGGGAAGCCACAGCGCGATGCCTGGAAACACGTATACGAGGAACATGGTGATGAACACCAT
>JACSRL010000072.1 GCA_014879765.1 Anaerolinea sp.
TGCTCTGGCCGGTCTCCGACCGAGCCAGCCCGCAGAACCAATGCTCTGGCCGGTCTCCGACCGAGCCAGCCCGTGAGGACTGACGCCTGGACTGCAAAGTATAGCATAGATCCAGCATCCCAGCCAATATCGCCATCAGCGTCGTTGCCGGCAGCCCGGGGGGGTTGTCAGCAGCGGTCAGCGCCGATGGTTCAGCAGAGGGTGGTTCTCGAAATAAACAGTTATGGAGAGAGCCACCCTCTGTGTCGTTTTTTGACTGTCCAAAGTCGGTTCTTGTCAATCTCAAGGTTTCTCGTATAATGGCATTTGCTGTGTGAGGAAGAATACAGACGCCAACGGCTTCGCGGCCGGCGCTGTATCCAGGCGTTGTCCATGGAGGCTGGTTCTGTGATGGGTAGATTCTGAAGTACGAAAGCCAAACGCTGGCAGCCGCGTTGAAGCTTGATCCCATCAATCGGAGCTGCACAAATCCTCGTTCTGTTTTTATCGCTATCCCCTGGCGGTCGTTGTTTCGGGCTATCGTCTGCTTTGCGCACTGGCTTCCAGCCGTGCAGCGCATAGGTTGATCTTATGACCAAACCACATCTGCTTCCCTCCGTTGTCCGCTTCGTTGTCGCCCTCGCCGGCCTGTTGCTCTTGCTGGCGGCTGCCCCTCTTCTGGCGCAGGACTCAGCCCCTGCTGAGCTCAAGATCACCGATATCGTCACCGATGAGTTCCCTGATGTCTCGGTTCTGGTCTACGGTCGAAATCTGGGCCAGGACCTGGGCAGCGTGCCGCTGACGCTGACCGAAGATGGCCGCGCGCAAGCGGTGACCAGCAGTGAGTTGGTGGATGTGGGCACGCAGACGGTGCTGCTGCTGGACGCGTCCACCGACATCCGCAAGCCGGGGGCCACGGGCGCCCCGCGTTTTCAGGAGGTCGTCGATCTGGTGGTGCGCGAGGTGGACAACACCAAGATCCTCTCGCCGCAGACCGACTGGCTGGCAGCCTACGCGCCGGCCGCGGAAGAGCGCATCAGCGCGATCAAGGATTGGACCACCGATCATGGCTTCCTGCGCAACAACTTCTACATCTACCAGCCGCCTGAGAAGATCGGCGAGACGCCGCTCTTCGAGTTGATCTACTTCGGCCTGGATGCCTTCCAGGATCCACAGCTCGACCCGAAGGCCCAGCGTTCGATGATCCTTTTCTCCGACGGCATCGACAACGTCAGCGGCCTGCGCATCGACGATGCCATCGAGCGGGCCAATCAGATGGGGGTGGCCATCCACACGGTTCTGCTGGGCGAGGGGACGCGCGATGGGCGCGCCAACATGGAGCGCATCGCGATCATGACCGGCGGCCAGTATATTCCCCTCACCGCACCGGAGGCGCTGGATCCGGTCTGGCGATCGATCGGCCAGGGCCGGCAACAGCGTCGGCTCAGCTACCGCACGCGCACCCTCCAGCCCAAGGAGATAGCCGTCGCGGCCCAGCTCGCCCAGAGCACGGTGACCGATCGCGCAGCCTTCCCGGTGGTGCCGCCGCCGCCGCCGATTGAGATTCAGATCGTCCAGCCGGCGTCGGAGCAGGAGGTCGTGCGCAGCGGCGAATTCTACACGACCCCGCTGGCCGCGCTGACGCCGGCTGTGCTGCCGATCCAGGTGAGCTTGACCTGGCCCGACGGCCGGCCGCGCGCCTTGCAGCGGGTGGAGTACACCCTGGGCAGCGACACGCGCGTCGTGGACGCCGAGCCCTTCGACCGCATCGACTTTCCTATCGCCGCATTTGGCAACGGCAGCTACGCGCTGCGCGTGCAGGCCGTGGACGAGCTGGGCATCGCCGGAAACTCCAGGCCTTTGTCGATCAAGCTCGTCGAGAATCGGCCGGCACAGGCGGCGCCGGTGGTGGTCACGCTGGAGGAGCTGCCCTGCGAGGGGCTGCTCTGCCCCCAGAACATGCGCTGGCTGACCCTGGCCGCGCTGGCGCTGGCGCTGCTGGCCCTTTTCTTCGCCATCTTCGTGCTGCTGCGCAAGCCGGCCGTGCTGACGTCGGTGCAGCAGGCGGTCACCGGCACCATCAAGGCGGTTACGCAGCCCTTCACGCTGGACCGGCGCATGAAAGGCCCGCAGGCAGCCAAGGCCCGCCTGGTGCTGGTGGAGGGAGATGGCAACCTGCCGCAGTCGGTGGATATCGTCGGCAGCAACACCCGCATCGGCCGCGATTCCAGTCTGTCCAACGTGGTGCTGGATGACCCGCGCGTCTCGCGCTATCATTGCCGCATCGCCGAAGAGGGCGACGATCTTTTCCGCATCTATGATGAGGGCAGCACCAGCGGCACCTACGTCAACTACAAGCCGGTGGACATCCGCGGCCAGGCCTTGCAGCACGGCGACCAGGTACACATCGGCCCCATCGGCATGCGTTTCGAGATCTCCCGGCCCGGCGAGCAGCCTCCGGTGGATGAGTCGGCCACCGAACCCTACATGCCGCAGTTTGATGCTTTGCCCGATGACGATCCCTTCCGCACTGAGCCCTTCCGCTTGCAGACGCCCGAACGCAAGGACGGCCAGTAAGCAATCTCTCGCCATCCCTCCACAGGCCAACGACTATGACTGAGTTAGCAGAAGGCAGCGCCATCGGTCCCTATCCCTACCGCATCATCCGCCGCCTGGGCCACAAGCAGGGCAACATGGCCGATGTCTACCTGGCCGCGATCGGCGACATTCTGGACACCAGCCAGGTCAACCTGGTGGTGGTCAAGATCACTCGCCAGGACGACACGCACGGCGAGTTCTTCCGCGCCACGCTGGAAAACGAGGTGGAGCGCCTGCGCCGGCTCAAGCATCCCGGCATCGTGCGCCTCTATCCCATTCAGCGGGAAGGGCTGCGCAACCTGCCCTACATGGCCCAGGCCAGCCTGCCGGGCCGCCCCTGGTTTGCGGTGATGGAGTATCTGGCCGGCGACACGCTGGCTCATCTGTTGCAAGAGCGGCGCCAGTTGGACATCGGCGTGGCCATGGAGATCACGCGCAGCCTGGCAGCCACGCTGGACTACATCCACAACCTGAACCAGGTGCATCTGGACATCAAGCCGCAGAATGTCCTCTTCCGCGAGCCGTTGCAGGGGGGCAAGGACCCACAGCCGGTGCTGATCGACTTCGGCATCGCGCGCATGGCCGGGCAGGCCGGGCTGGAGGCCGGCACCCTGCAATGGCTCTCCCCGGAGCGGGTGCGCTTCGTGCGCGGCGACAAGCCGCCGGAGCTGGTGGTGCGGCCGCATCCCTCCATGGATGTCTACGCGCTGGGCATGATGCTTTACGTGATGATCGCCGGCCGGCTGCCCTATGGCGAGCGGACGCGCAAGGGGATCACCACCGCCATCCTGGACGGCAGCCCCACGGCCCCCTCCACCTATCACCGCATGGTACACAAGGAGCTGGATGACCTGGTGCTGATGGCGCTGGCGGCCGATCCCAGCCAGCGGCCCACGGCCGACGAGTTCGCCCGCGCCCTGGAGGAGCTGTCGATCCGGCTGGGCTATCGTTCGCACTACGGCCACCTGGCGCCGATCCCGGCGGCCGCGGCCCGGGCCCCGGCCGGCGGCGGCGGCCGCTCCAAGGCCAGAACCGCGGCCATGGCGCTGGCTGGCCTGGCGCTGGTGCAGGGGCTGGCGCTGGGCGTGCTGCTGCTGCCCAGGGTGGCCGGCCAGTCCAACGGCCAGACGCCGGCCCCGGCCGCGACGCAGGTGGCCCAGGCGACCGCGGCGCCGGTCAACCCCACCCAGCCGCCCACTGAGCCGGCCGCGGCGGTTCTCCCAACGAGCGCGCCAACGGCCGGCGCCGGGGTGGCGCCGACCGCGCTTCCCGTCACGCCGGCCACCGCAGCGCCCACGGCCGCGACCCATGAGATCTCGACCCGCGTTCCCACCCGCACGCCGACCTCCACCCGCACGCCGGTTCCCGCGGCCACGGCGCCGGCCGGCGGCGGCCAGGCCACAATCACGCCGCAGCCGCAGAACACGGCGGCGCTGGCGGTGAGCCTGGCCAGCCCGACCAACGGCAGCACATTGCGCGGCCGCCAGACCTTCTCCTGGCGCACCAGCGGCAATCTGCCCTCCGGCCAGGCCTACGAGGTGGTGATCTACCGGTCGGGCGCCAGCCCGTTGGGCGGCGCCGGGCTGGCCGAACCGACCACGAACAACACGCTGACCGTCGACCTGGACGCGCTCAACAACGACAGCAATCACCCGCTGAACCCGGGCGTGTGGCTGTGGGGCGTCAACCTGGTGCAGCGCGACCCCTATCAAGTGTTGCAGTCGCTGGCCAGCGGCTGGCAATTCAACTACCCGCCCTAGACTGGATGGAGCAGCGATATGCCCCCCAACAACGGCAGCAATGGCGCCTTTCTGATCGGCAGCTTCACCGATCCGGGGCGCAGCGGCAAGAACAACGAGGACAACCTGGCTGTTTTCGAGGTGGACTGGCAGGATGACCTGCGCCTGCGCCGGGTGCAGGTGGCGGTGGTGGCCGATGGCATCGGCGGCAACAACGCCGGCGAGATCGCCAGCAAGATCGCCGTGGAGAAGATCCAGGCCATCATGCACACCCAGCCCACGGTGCCCATCGTCGAGCGGCTGGAGCAGGCTCTGCAACAGGCCAACCATGAGATCTTCGACACCGGCCAGAACAATCCCGCGCTGGCGGGCATGGGCTCCACCGTGGTGGCCGCGGCGTTGGTGGACGATCTCTTGCAGGTGGTTCACGTGGGCGACAGCCGCGCCTATCTGGTGCGCGACGGGGTGGCCCATCGCCTGACCCTGGACCACACCTGGGCGCAGGAGGCCATCGAGATCGGCCGGCTGAGCCCTGAGGCGGCGCGCTCCCATCCCAACCGCAACGTCATCAAGCGTTTCCTGGGCGTCGACGACGCGCTGGACGTGGATCACAAGATCATCGACCTGAGCCAGGCCAGCGGCGGCGTCGAGGGGCCTGGCCGCTGGCCCATGGCGGAGCAGATGCGCCTGCTGCCGGGCGACACGGTGCTGCTCTGCTCCGATGGCCTGACCGACGAGCTGACCGATGCCGAGCTGGCCGGAGCGGTGCGCAAGTATGAGCCGCAGGTCGCGGCGGAGCAGTTGACGGCCATGGCCAACGCGCACGGCGGCCGCGACAACATCACCGTGGTCCTGCTGCGGATGCCCGGCGGCGCGCCCATTCCCACGGCCAGGCCGCCGGCCGCGGCTGGCGCCGGCGGCAAGAGCCGGCTGCCGATGGCGGTGGTGGGCGCGATTTTGGGCGTTCTGCTGCTTGCGGCGCTGGCCGCCCTTTTGCTGAGCCGTGGGGGGGGCGACCAGGCAGCGGGGACGCCAACCGCAGCCGCTGCCGTCGCCGTGGAGACCACCGTGGCGGAAGGGGTGGCGACCATGGACGCGCTGTTGGCCACGCCGGCGCAGATCCCCACGGCCGCGGCCATGGAGACGCCGACCGTGCCGGCGCTGGCGCCGACGGCCGACAGCAGCCAGAGTTCCACGGGAGCCGCTGGCGGCCAGCAGATCTCGACCGCCCTGCCGACGCACACGCCGACCTCCGTTCCGCCGACCCCCACCCCGACGCCGACCCGCGCCACGCCGGCCGGGCCGGCGACGACCGCCGCGCCGCGCACCAGCCCGGCCGCGGCCGGCAACGTGACCGTGGCGCTGCTGGAGCCGGGCGATGGGGACACGCGCGAGGGAAACACCACCTTCCGCTGGAG
>JACSRL010000598.1 GCA_014879765.1 Anaerolinea sp.
CAGCCCCAATCCATTTGCCACCGTGGTGATGGCGCACCTGAAGGCGCAGGAGACGCGGCAAGACCCGGCAGCGCGGCAAGGCTGGAAGCTGCAATTGACCCGGCGGCTGTACAGGCTGGGCTATGAGCGACAGCGGGTGATCGACCTGTTTCGCTTTATCGACTGGATTTTGCAGCTGCCAGGGCCGCAGGAACTTGCTTTCTGGCAGGATGTGCGTGACTTAGAAGAGGAGAAGCATATGCAATACGTGACTAGCATTGAGAGATTTGGTATTGAGCAAGGCATGCAGCAAGGCATGCAGCAAGGCATGCAGCAGGGCATGCAGCAGGGCATGCAGCAGGGCATGCAGCAGGGCATGCAGCAAGGGCAGGCCGATCTGCTGCTGCGGCTGCTGAGCCGGCGTTTCGATGCTGTTTCGTCCCGGTTGGCTGAACGAGTGCGCGGCGTGCCCAGCGAGCAGATGCCTGGCCTGCTGGACGTAGCACTGACGGCCGCCTCGCTGGAGGAGGTGGCCGCAGCCGTGGAGGCGATGACAGCCCGTGTTGGCAATGGCAGTCGCGCCTCGGGGCAATGACGGCGCTGGCCGTGAAGGGCTGCACATCGCCCGACGACACCGCTCC
This sequence comes from Anaerolinea sp., assembly GCA_014879765.1. Lineage (GTDB taxonomy): Bacteria > Chloroflexota > Anaerolineae > JAAEKA01 > JAAEKA01 > JAAEKA01. The sequence continues at coordinate 621 of JACSRL010000598.1, forward strand.
CTTCCTCCGCTCCCTTCCTCCGCTCCCTTCGGATCCGCGATCCGAAGGGAGGTTGGCCGCAAGCCCGTTGATTTCGATACGGCGGCCTACTCAATCAACGGGCTCGCACCTGACGGCTGAGTAGTGACCGCGGATAAACAAAAGACGCGGATCGGAGACACACTCCGATCCGCGTCTTTTTTGTCCCTCGCATCCCCTCACCCCCTGGCCGGGATGCTTCGGCGGCCTCAGCATGACAGACGGCGGGTTACCCCCGCGCCCCTCACTCCTCGCGCAGCGCGGCGTACTCGCGCAGCACGGCCAGCCAGCGCGCCGGGTAGCGCGCGGCCAGGCGCAGGGGGCTGTCGTTGGGGTGCTGGCGGCGCATGAAGGCGCGCGCCGGGAAGGCCAGACGCCAGGCGAAACGCAGCCGGCTGGGCAGGTCCGGCAGGCCGGCCAGCTTCTGCGCGCCGTCCCCCAGCCGGCTGTGCGGGCCCCTGGCCTCCACCCCGTAGCGCTGCCGCTCGGCCTTGCTCACCGGCAGGGCGGCCAGCCGCGCCGGCAGGGCGGCCGGCAGCGGCGTGGCGAAGGCCCCAACCACGGACTCCAGCACCTGGCGCAGCGGCAGCGCCATCTGATAGCGCTGCGCCCGCTCCACGATGGCCCCCCAGTCCAGGGCGGCGCCGGCCTGGCGGATCACCTGGTCCACGTCGTAGACCCAGATCAGACGCTGCATCACCGCGCTGTGGATGGCCAGATGGCCGCACAGGTGCAGCACCTGATCCTCGGCGCCCAGCACGTCGACGGCCTGGCCGCCCAGCGTTGCCCTCTGCGCCCGGCCGCGCAGCTCTGCCATGGCCACCAGGCCGGCCTGGCGCGCCGGCAGGCTCAGCCACTGGTGGTGCAATTCCACCACCACGGCGCTCACGGCCGGGAAGCGCAGCGCCACGTGATGCGTCACCAGCTCATAGGCGCCGTCGAAGGGTTCGTCGTGGGTGGCGACGCCGCCGTGGGCCAGCAACTGCTGCAAGGCCGGCCGGAACTCCTCCGGCGCCACCAGCAGATCCACATCGTCCATGGGGCGCACAGCCAGCTCGTCGTAGACCGTCAAGACCAGCCCGGCGCCCTTGAGCGCGATGGGGCGGAGTCCGATGGGGGCCAGCAGCCGCAGCACGTGTTCCAGCGTCTGCGCGCGCATCTGGTTCTTGCCCCACTGGCGGTGGAAGGCCAGGTGCAGCGCGCCGGCCGCGGGCTGGGGCAGATTCTGCACCTGCCCCGCGGCCTGCAAGCGGTAGTAGAGCAGCGGCGCGACCCCCTGGCGCTGCGCCTCCGGCAGCAGCGCGTCCCAGTCCAGCGCGGAGAGATCTGGCGCGTCGGCGCGCAGGTCGTCGCGCAGCAGGGCCAGCAGGGTGGGGTTCAGCTTCGGCATGGCGTGGGGCCAGCCCAGGGTGGGGAGCGTCATGGCCTGAGCTGCTCCAGGGCATAGGTCAGCAGCCCGGCCGGCTGCGCGCCGTTGACCAGCCCCTGTTGCACCACGGCCGCGGCCTGCGCCCGATCGCCCTTCAGCCACTGCCTGACCAGCGCCACCCGCAGATAGCCCTCGGCCCGCTCGGGGTAGCGCGTCATCCACTGCGAGTAGACCTTGATCAGGTCGTCGGCCGGCGCGGGGGCGGCCTCGCCCAGCAGACGGCGCCGCCAGTCGACCCAGGGCGCGTAGCGGGCCATGGGGGCGCGGCCATCCATGGCCAGACGCTGGCGCAGGGCGGCCAGGCTGGCGGCATCCTCGCCCAGCCAGGCGTGCAGGCTGGCCAGGGTGTCGAGCACCTGGGGATCGCCCGGCGTCTGCGCCTCGGCCGCCAGCAACAGGTCGCGCGCCGGCGCCAGGCGGCCAGCGTCGGGCATCCCGGCGGCGCGGCTGGCCAGCAGCGCCCGGTGCGCCTGCAGCAGCCCCAGGTTGGTCGGCCAGAGGCCGGGGCTGAGGGCCAGCGCCAGCCAGAGCACGGCGATGGCCGCGCCCACGGCCGCCTGCCAGCGGGGGGCCAGCGCCAGGCGCGCGCCGGCCGTGCGCTGGGCGACGGCGCGCGCGGCCAGCGCGCCGCTGCCCAGCAGCAGCCAGAAGAGCAGCGCCGGCTTGAGGGTCCACATGCTGTCGATCAGCCCGGCGCCCAGCAGGGAGGCGACGCCGGCCGCGGCCCCGGCCAGCAGCGCCCGCTCCTCGGGCTGCGGCGCGCGGCGCAGCGCCTTGAACAGCGCGGCGGCAAAGGCGATGAGCAGCCAGACGAAGCCCAGCAGGCCGGCCACCCCCAGCTCCAGCGCCAGTTGCAGCGCCAGGCTGTGGGCGTGGATCTCCGGCCCCAGCAGATGGCCGGGGTAGAACTGGCTCTGCAGAATCAGGTAGGAATCGAGGCCGATCCCCGTCAGCGGCATGTCCGCCAGCATGGCCAGGGCGCGGCTCCAGATGTCCAGGCGCAGCACCACGCCGATGCCGGCCGCGTTCTGGACATCCAGCGCGGTCAGGGCCAGGGCGCGCGGGTCCAGCGCGCTGGCTGCCCCCAGGGCGACGCCGGCCAGGGCCAGCAGGGGCAGCGCGGTCCAGCGCCGCCAGAGGAGGAGCAGCAGCGCGCTGCCCAGCGCCAGGCCCAGCGCGCCTTGCAGCGACTGGGTCAGCAGCAGCATGGCCGTCTGCAGCGCGGCCAGCGCCAGCGCGCTGAGGCGCAGGGCGCGCCCGCGGCCCCAGAGGGCCAGCGCCAGCAGCAGAGGGATGAGCATGGCCAGGGCCATGCCGACGCCGCGCACGTTGGCCAGCGCGCCGGTCTGCACGTTCCAGCTCCAGCGGGGGATCAGCGCATAGATGGGCAGCGGCATCAGGCGGCTGTTCTGCCAGTCGGCGCCGGTGAGGGCCAGCAGCAGCAGCCCGGCGCCGGCCGCCAGCCACAGCCAGCTCAGGCGGCGCAGCCAGGTCGCGCCGGGGGGCAGGTTGGCCAGGCCGTAGAACCAGGCCAGGCCCAGCAGCAGGCGGCCCAGCGCGGCCTGGCTGCGCGCCAGGTCGGGCGCGACCGCGCAGCCCACCAGCCCGGCCAGGGTCAGCAGCGCCAGGGGCGCTTCCAGGCCGGTGGGCGCGGTCAGGCGACGGGTAGAGAGGCCGCGCGCCAGCCAGGCCAGCAGGATCAGCCCCAGCCCCAGCGGCGACCAGGGGCCGGCAAAGAGCAGCAGCGGGGTGGCCAGCGCCAGCAGCCAGAGCTCCCGGCGGGCCAGCCAGGCCGCGACCGACCCGGCGCGGCCTGATTTGACAGGGGGCGTTGAATCGACTATAATCGACCTGCTGTCCGAAGCGACCTGTGACAGGCCCGCTTCATCTGTTGAGCTCTCATCCACGGGAGGCAAACCTTTATGATCTCGACTGTTACGACTACCACCGTCTCCACTGTCACCACGGTTGCCCTGGCAGCGTCGCTGGGTCTGATCGCCATTGTTGTCCTGTTGGCTCTGTTGATTCAAAAAGAAGTGCTCTCTTCCTCCACCAGCGCCCGGGCTCAGGCCTTGAGCCGCGCACTGAACGTGGCCATTGTGCCGCTGCTGATGGGCTTCGGCTTCATCGCGGTGATCAAGGTGCTGGAAGTGCTGAACTGATGAACTCATCAGGCGTTTAGCGCCTGAATGATTTCGTGGCTGGAATGAAAGGGCGTGCATCGCTGCGATGCACGCCCTTTTTGTCGTGGTCAGACCCTGTGGGTTCTGGCCTGTTGCCCGGCTCAGCCCAGCGTCAGATAGGGCATCACCAAAAAGAGCATGATGTTGGTCAGCCCGTGGGCCAGGGTGACGCCCAGCAGGCTGCGGGTGCGGGCGACGATCCAGCCGAAGAAGAGCGCCACCACGAAGACGAAGACCACGTCCAGCAGCGACTTGTAGCCGGCGTGCAGCACGGCGAAGACCAGTGAGACGTAGAGGACGCCCACGCCTTGGCCCAGCGTCTGCACGGCGGCGCGCTGCATCAGGCCGCGGAAGATCAGCTCCTCCAGAAAGCCGGTGCTGACCAGCAGGATCAGCGCGGGCAGCCACAGCTTCTGCCAGGTGAAGGCTGCGGCCAGCGGCGCCGGGGCCAGGATGCGATATTCCACGTAGCCGAAGGTCAGGCCGGTGAGGGCGATCAACAGTTGGAGGGGCAGGGGGCCGACGCGCAGGCCGATGTCCCGGCGCGAGTAGCCCAGCACGCGCATGACCAGCCAGGCGGCCACGAAGAGGGGCAAGCTGACGATGAAATACCAGGCGACCTGGGGGAAGCTGGCCAGCGGCAGCGAGAAGCTCATCAGGCGGATCAGCGGGGCAAAGGCCAGCGTCAGCAGCAACTGGTGCAGGGGATCGTGCAGGTCACGCGCCGCGTGGTAGATCAGGGCGATCAGCAGCCCGGCGTGCAGCAGCAGCCCCAGGCGCGGCTCCCCCAGCGAGCTGATCAGCTCGGCCGCGGTCAGCCAGGCCAGGTAGGCGCCGGCCAGCAGGCCGGGCCGGGCCGAGGGGGCAGTCAGCCGGCGCTGCAACGCGCGCCGCGCGCCCGCCGCGCCCGGCGTGTCCGCTTCGTCGCCGGCAGTCCGCAGGGGCAAGAATCTACTCAGCATACTTCACCCAGATGGGGTCCCAGGCCTCGTAGTCGCTCTCGAACAGGAGGCGCTGATCGCTGCCGTCGGCGTTCATGATCCACAGCTGCCGCCGGCCGGTGCGGTTGGAGGCGAAGACGATCTGCTGGCCGTCGGGCGACCAGGTGGGGCGCTGATCGGCCGGCCAACTGTTGACGGTGAGCTGCACCGGCTCGCCCCCGGCGCGGTCCACCAGCCAGATCTCCTCGTTGCCGCTGGCGGTGGAGACGAAGGCGATCTGATCCCCCACCGGCGACCAGGCGGGCGCGGCCAGGCCGCCCTGCGAGGTCAGGGGGGTCAGCTCCTGGCCCCCCGTGGGGCCATAGCCAAGCCAGACCCGGCCGGTCTCCAGGTCGCGGGATGTGCGGGCCTGGTTGCGGCCATCGGCCGAGCGGGCCTCGCGCGCCGCGGCGCGGCTGATGGGCCAGTCGGCCGTCAGCCGCACCAGGCCGGCGCCGTCGGGGTCGATGGCGTAGAGCTGGTTGTCGCCGCTCATGTTGGAGC
>JACSRL010000200.1 GCA_014879765.1 Anaerolinea sp.
CGTGTGTGGTGGCGCGGGTCATCACCTTTTCGCCCAGGCTGGCGTAGGCCCCGCTGTCGCCGTAGAGTTCGGCTTCCACAGCCGTCAGCGTACCGTCCCGTTTCGCGCCGGTCTTCACCCGAATGACAGTGGCGTGGCGTTTGGGGTGAAAGCGCAGACTCTCGGCCCGGTTGTAGAGAATTTTGACCGGGCGGCCCGTCACCTGGGCAGCCAGCGCGGCGTGAATCTGACCGGCGATGTCCTCCTTGCCCCCAAAGCCGCCGCCCATCAGCGTGCCCAACACCCGCACCTCCTCGTCCTCCAGCCTCAGGCTCTTGGCTACCTGCCGCCGGTCGCTGTAGGGAATCTGGCTGCCCACATAGACGGTCAGCTTCTGATGCTCGGCGTCGTAGCCCGCGGGCACGGCCAGGGAGCATTCCGGCTCCATAAAGGCGTGCTCGGTCATGGGCGTGCGATAGGTGCGCTCGACGATTACATCCGCCTGGGCAAAGCCCTGGGCCACATCCCCGCGGGCAACTTTGATATGTTTGAGCAGGTTGCCCGTAGGCCGGTCGGGATGCAGGACGGGTGCGTCCTCCCGCCGGGCCGCCACCGGATCGGTGACAGCGGGCAACACTTCGTATTCCACTGGGATCAGCGCCAACGCCTGGCGGGCAATGCTTTCGCTCTCGGCCACGGCCAGGGCAATCGGGTCGCCCACATAGCGGGCCGGGAATTTGCCCCCGGCAAAGACGGGCCAGTCGTTCTCCACCAGCCCGTGGCGGGGATCGCCGTGTACGTCGGCGTGGGTCAGCACGGCGTGGACACCGGGCAGAGCCGCGGCTGCGGTCGTGTCAATGGCAAGGATGCGGGCGTGGGGATGAGAGCTGCGTAGGGTCGCGCCGTGGAGCATCCCATCGAAGAAATAGTCGTCGGTGTAGAGGGCCGCGCCCGTCACCTTTGCCACCGCGTCGGGGCGTTCGTGGGGATGGCCGATTTGCTGCAATGGCTTCATCACCGGTGGCAGCGTCGGGCCGGGCAGATGGCCCGTGCGCATCTGCTCGCCCGCGGCCTTCACCGCACTGATAATCGACGCATAGCCCGTGCAGCGACAGAAAGTATCCTTCAGGCAGTGCTTGATTTCGTCATCGCTGGGATTCGGGTTTTCGTCCAGCAGCGTCTTGGCCTGCATCAGAAAACCGGGGGTACAGAAGCCGCACTGGGTCGCGCCGTGGAGGACGAAGGCGGATTGGAGAGGGTGGAGTTCTTGGGTATTGCGTATTGCGTATTGCGTATTGCCTGTATCTTCATCCGCGCCGATCTGTGTCACCCTGTCACCCTGCCACCCTGTCACCCTGTCACCCTGTCACCCTGTCACCCTGTCACCCCACCATATCCTTCACCGCGCGGCGCATCTCGCGGTCGTAGTCGCGCTTGGCGATGGTCTCACGCTTGTCGTATTGCTTCTTGCCGCGCGCGATGCCCAGCTGCACCTTGGCCCGGCCGTTGCGCAGGTGGATGTCCAGCGGCACCAGGGTCCAGCCCTTTTCCTGCACGCGGCCGGTCAGCCGGGCGATCTCGCGGCGGTGCAGCAGCAGCTTGCGCTCGCGGCGCGGCTCATGGTTCTCGCGGTTGCCGTGGGCATAGGGGGAGATGTGGGCGTTGATCAGCCACACCTCCCCCCCGCGGATCAGCGCGAAGCTGTCTTGCAGGTTGGCGCGGCCGGTGCGGATCGACTTGATCTCGGTGCCGGAGAGCGCGATGCCAGCCTCGATGCTCTCTTCGATGATGTATTCGTGGCGGGCCTTGCGGTTGGCCGCCAGAACCTTGACGCCGTCGGAAGGTGGTTTCATGGCTACTGCCCTTGCAGAAGGTACTCCACGGCGCGGTCGAGCTGCGGGTCACGGTCCGCGGCGATGTCCTCCTCGCTGCGCACGACCTCGATGTCGGGCTGCAGGCCCTCGCCGTGGATCAGACGGTCGTTGGGGGTGAACCAGCGCGCGGTGGTGATGCTCAGCACCGAGCCGTCGCTCAGCTCGTCGGGGATCTGCACCGAGCCCTTGCCGAAGGTCCTGGCGCCCAGCAGGATGCCGCGGCCGGTGTCCTGCACCGCGCCGGCCAGAATCTCCGACGCGCTGGCGCTGCCCTCGTCCACCAACACCACCAGCGGGATGGTCAGGGCACTGCCGCCCGGCTCAGCCTCGAAGACATCCTCGCGGCCATCCTTGAAACGCTCGATGACCACCGGGCCCTCGTCGATAAACTCGCTGGTGATCTCCACCGCGGTGCGCAGGAAGCCGCCCGGATTGCCGCGCAGATCGAGCACCAGCCCGACCGGGTTCTCCGCCTGCAGGCTCTCCAGCGCGGCGCGCATCTGCTCGGTGGCCGGCGCGCTGAACTCGCCCAGGCGCAGATAGGCCACGCCGTCGTCCAACATGCGATATTCCACCGCGGGCACGGTGATGCGGTCGCGCACCACCGCGATATCGCGGCTCTCCTGGCCCTCGGACTTGATGGTCAGCAACACCTCGCTCCCCTTGGGGCCACGGATCAAGCTGATGGCATCTTGCAGCGCCATGCGGCTGATGTCCTGGCCATCGACGGCCAGAATCACGTCGCCGCGGCGGATGCCTGCGTTCCAGGCAGGCTGGCCGGAGAAGGGCTCCATGATGCGCACGCCGCCCCCCTCGGCCTCGGCCACGCGCGCGCCGATCCCCTCGAAGCTGCCCTCCAGCGTCTCATTGAAGAAGGCCGCCTCCTCCGGATCGCGCAGGTAGGTGTAGTCGTCGTTCAGTTGGTAGGTCAGCCCGTTGATCGCGCCGTAGGTCAGGTCGCGCACCGACAGTTGACCGTCGGTCTGCTGCTGCATGATCTGCAAGGCGGCGGCCAGCACCGCATCGGCCGCCTGTTCCCGGTCCAGCGGCTCGCCGGTCTCGATCTCGACCGCGCGCAGCAGGCCCTCGACCAGGCCGCCCACTGTCTCAGGGGTGGCGGGCATGTCGCCGTAGAAGCTCTTCTCCAGGGCGTCCCAGGCCTCCCAGATCAGCTCGAAGTCATCGGGCGCGGCCGCATCGACTGCCGCGGGCGCGTCGGCCGGCTCAGGGGCAGGGGTTGCCCGATTTCCCGGCTCAGCGCGATCGCCGGCCGCGCTGAGCGCGCCGGCGGCCGGCGCCTGGACAACGGCTTTCGGCGCGGTGATTCTGCCGGCGCCGAAGCCTGAGCCGAAGCCGGCCATGAAAGTCATGGCGCCCAACAGCACGATGGCCAGCGCTGCGACAACCCACAGCAGGGGCGAGGTTTTACGGGTGTTCATTTCGGTGTTTTGCCTCAATTCGAGATAAACTGACTGGATCGGGCACGATCTTGGTCTCACGCCAAGGCGCAAAGAGCACAAAGGGCAGAGATGCTTGGCGGCTTGGCGGCTTGGCGTGCGAATCGTGAACTACTCATTGCTGCGTTCGGTCAGGGTGCGGATCGCCTCTTGCAGCGGGGCATCCCGGCCATCCTCGTGCGGGACGAGCTGTTCCGGGCTCAGGCCGACGCCGTTGATCTCATGGCCGTTGGGGGTGATCCAACGGGCCACGGTGACGTGTACAGAGGAGCCATCGCTCAGATCGTAGACCAACTGCACCGAGCCTTTGCCGAAGGTCTGTTCGCCCAGCAGCTCAGCCCGGCCGCGGTCTTGCAGCGCGCCGGCCACGATCTCCGAGGCGCTGGCTGTGGCGCCGTCCACCAGGATCACCATCGGCCAGTTGGGCGCGCGGCGGGCCGAGGTGACCCGATAGACCTGCTCTTCGCCGCTGTTGCGCCGTTCGTAGAGCACCACGCCATCGCTGAGGAAGCGGCTGGCCACGTCGATGCTGGATTGCAGCAGGCCGCCGCCGTTGTGGCGCAGATCGACGATCAGCGCGGTGGCCCCTTGCTGGCCGAGTTCCTCGATGGCGCGATCCAGCTCCTCGGCCGTGCGCTCGGTGAACTGGCTGATGGCGATGTAGCCGACCTGCGGGGCCTCTTCCAGCACCCGCCATGTCACCGAGGGGGTCTCGATGCGCTGGCGCACCACCGCGATGACCAGCGGCTCGGCCACCTCTGGCCGCTGCACGGTCAGCTCCACCGGTTCGCCGATGGGGCCGCGGATCAGCGCCACCACCTCGTCCACGCTCAGCGCGGGGTCCAGCGGCTGGCCGGCCACCGCGATGAGCAGGTCCCCTTTGAGGATGCCGGCCTGCTCAGCCGGCCGGCCGGGCATGGGATCCAGCACCTTGTTGCCAGCCTCGTCGACGCTGATCCAGGCGCCGATGCCGCCGAAGGCGCCGCTGAGATCCTCGCGCTCGCGCTGGCGCGGCTCCGGCTCGACGAAGCGGGTGTAGGGGTCGCCGTAGGATTCGGCCAGCCCCTGGATCGCCCCGTAGGTGCGGCTCTGGCTGGCGGGCTGGTCGCCGTAAAAATCGCGCTGCAAGATATCCCAGGCTTCCCAGAAGAGGCCGAATTCCGCGGCCTGGCCGGTGGCTTGGGCGCTGGCGGCCGATGGGGCGGCCGGGCCGGCGGCATCGTTGCTGACCAGCCAGCGCGCGGCATAGCCTGCGGCAAAGACCAGCAGCAAGGTGGCCGCGATCAACGCGGCAAGGGCAAGGGTGCGGGCTGTTTTCACTGCGTGATCAGTCTCTGGCGGCGGCGACTTCTGAAGTCCCGGCCTGGATGGGTGCTATCAGTTTAACACACAAGAATCAGCGCGGCAAATGCGTTCAGCCGCGCTGGAGCTACCTTCTGTTGACCCCTTCATTATACCCGCTCTGGCGGCCGCAGGGCGTGGGCAAGCTAACAGTCGCCGTGGCCAGCCGCAGCCAGCGCGCGCGCGGCGCGAGTTGACGAAGTGTGACCTGTTGGGTATACTAGGGTCACAGGCACCTGCTCCTCAGTCTTCCTCCCCCCCACTGAGGAGCGGGTGCTTTTGCGTCTGCGACTTTTGAGGCAGAACCCGATGCAAGACCGACCCGGCTGGCAACGGCCTTTTTTTCTGATCTGGAGCGGGCAGGCTGTGTCCCTGCTGGGCAGCAGCCTGGTGCAGTTTGCCCTGGTCTGGTGGCTGACGCAGGAAACGGGCTCGGCCACCGTGCTGGCGGGGGCAACACTGGCCGCGCTGCTGCCCGGCATCGTCATCGGCCCCTTCGCCGGCGCGCTGGTGGATCGCTGGTCGCGGCGCTGGGTGATGGTGGTGGCCGATGGAGGGATTGCGCTGACCACGGCCTGGGCGGTAGCCATGGCCTGGAGCGGCGCGTTGCAGCCCTGGCACGTCTATCTGGTGATGTTCATCCGCGGCACGGGTGCTGCGTTTCACTGGCCGGCTATGCAGGCATCCACCTCGTTGATGGTGCCCTCGCGCCATCTGGCCCGGGTGGCGGGCATGAACCAGACGCTGTATGGGGTGATGAATATCATGGCGCCGCCGCTGGGCGCGCTGTTGCTCAGCCTCTTCTCGCTGGTCTACGTGCTGTTGATCGACATCGGCACCGCGCTGGTGGCGATTCTACCGCTGCTCTTCATCGCCGTGCCGCAGCCGCCGCCGGCCGCGGCCGGCGACGGCCCAGCGCGACGCTCGGTGCTGGGTGACCTGGCCGCGGGGGTGCGCTATACCGCGGCCTGGCCCGGTCTGTTGCTGCTGATGGCGATGGCCATGCTGATCAATTTCGTGGTGACGCCGGCCTTTTCGCTGATGCCGCTGCTGGTGGTGGATCATTTCCAGGGCCTGTCTCT
>JACSRL010000068.1 GCA_014879765.1 Anaerolinea sp.
CCGCGCCCGCCTCGGCGGGACGCCGGGCGGATCAAGGGGCGGCGCTGGCCGCGCCCGCCTCGGCGGGACACCGGGCGGATCAAGGGGCGGCGCTGGCCGCGCCGGTGCAGCAGGGCTGTTTTGACATCGTCGTCGACGGCGGCTTCGAGCAGCGCAACTGGTGGGCGCTGGGCGGCGGCCTGCTGCCGGCAAGCTACATCTCCAGCCCGGTGGTCAGCGGCCTCTCCGCGGTGCAGATGGGCAACCAGGTCAACTCGCCCTCGATCCAGGCCTATTCCACGGTGCGCCAGACGCTGACCATACCGGTCAACGCGGTCAGCGCCCAGCTTTCCTTCTGGGCATGGACCAACACCGAGGCCAATCCGGGCAACGACCGGCAGGAGGCGCTGTTGCTGACCCCCGGCGCCAACGTGCTCAGCGTCTCGCCGGGCGCGATCTGGTCGGAACTGACCAACAGCGGCGGCTATCGCCAGATCACGGCGGACGTCCTGAGCCAACAGGGGCGCACCTTCGACTTGGTCTTTTCGGTCTACAACGACGGCGCGGGCGGTCGCACCTGGATGACGGTGGACAACGTGATGCTGGTGATCTGCCTGTCGGCCACCACCCCGACGCCGACGCCCTTCCCCACGGTGACGCCCTTCCCCACGGTGACGCCCTTCCCCACGGTGACACCCTTCCCCACGCCGGCCACGCCCGTGCCCATTCCGTCCACCTGCGTCGATATCCTGGCCAACGGCGACTTCGAGTGGAACGGCGCCTGGCTGTTTGGCGACACCGCCATTCGGCCTTTCTACGCCGGCCCGCCCAGCCCGGTGTTCAGCGGCAGCCGCAGCATGGCGCTGGGCGCGGTGCTGCCCAGCTCGCCTGGCAATGTCGCGTCCTTTTCCTCGATCCAGCAGGCGATCACTCTGCCTGGCGCCGCGCAGACTGCACGCATTCGCTTTCAGGTATTCCCCAATTCCAACGCGACGGCTGGCGGGCTCAACCGCCAGGAGCTGGTGCTGCTGGATCCCCTCAACTTCGAGCAGACCATCGACGTGCCCTGGCGCGTGACGGAGAACGGCAACCAATGGCAGTTGGTGGAGCGTGACCTGACCCGCTATTTGGGCCGCACCCTGACCATCTATTTCAACGCGCGCAACGCCGGCGATGGCACGCGCACCGGCATGTACCTGGATCAGGTGCAGATGCTGGTCTGCGATGCCCTGGCCATCACGCCTTTCGGCGCCACCGCGGCCGCCAGCGCGCCGCAGGTCGTTGGCGGCGCGGCCCAGTTGCCGCCCGTCGCAGCCATGCCCGCCGCTCAAACCACTGTCATCTCTGTGGGCGGCAATCCCACGCCGCTGGCCGAGGTGACGCCTGGCCCGGTGGTTACGCCCACGGCCACGCCGCAGGTGCGCAGTGAGCGCGGCTCCCAGCTCAGCCTTGATCTGTTCGACAATCCCTGGGTGATCATCATCGTCATCAGCGCGCTTATCCTGTTGTCCGTCGTGGCGGCCTTGATCTTCTTCCGCGGCGGCAAAGAGGACAAGCCGCCGCCGTAACGCGTTCAAGGTTGCCATCTTTTCCGAAAAGATGGCATTAGAAACCGGGTTTTTGTCTCGCAGACCAAGATCATGGACGCACGAGAAAAACCCGGTTTCTCACCGGCCGGCTGAGCAGTTGCCTTGATTCTCCAAAGGACCTATTGTGGATCTGAAGCTTTACACCGATGCCAGCGGTTTTGACGCGCTGCGCGACCAGTGGAATGAGCTGCTGGCGCGCAGCCGCTCCAACTCCTTCTTTTTGACCTGGGAATGGCAGACCATCTGGTGGCGCTGCCTGGGCGAGGGCGATCTTTATCTGCTGGCCTGGTTCGATGCCGGCCAACTGGCCGCCATCGCGCCCCTTTATCTGCACGCCGACGAGGCCGGCCAGCGCCGTTTTGACCTGGTGGGCTGCGTCGAGGTCTCCGACTACCTGGATCTGATCATCGAGCCGGGCCGTGAGGATGCGGTCTACGGCGCGCTGCTGGACTGGCTGGCCAGCCCGGCTTGCCCGCCGTGGGAGGTGACCGGCCTGTGCAACCTGCCTGAGGCGTCCGCCACCCATCGCCGGCTGCCGGAGCTGGCAGCCGGCCGCGGCTGGACGGCCGTCAGCGCGCTGGAGGACGTCTGCCCGGTGATCCCGCTGCCTGACAGCTTCGAGGACTATCTGCAAAACAGCCTGAGCAAGAAGCAGCGCCACGAGGTGCGGCGCAAGCTGCGGCGCATCGAGGAGGAGACCACGGTGCGCTGGTACGTGGTCGATGGCGAGGCGGACCTATGCCAGGAGATCGACGCCTTCATTCGTCTGCACCGGCTGAGCAAGCAGGAAAAGCTGGGCTTCATGACCGACGAGATGGAGGCTTTCTTCCGCACGGCCATGCAGGTCATGCACGCCGCCGGCCGGCTGCACCTGGCCTTCATCGAGGTCAACGGCGCCCGGGCGGCCGCGCTGCTGAGCTTTGTCTACGATGGCCGGCTGCTGGTCTACAACTCTGGCTACGACCCGGAGAGCTACGCCGAGCTCAGCCCCGGCATCGTGCTGACCACGCACGTCATCGAGGACGCCATCAGCCGCGGCCTGCGCATCTTCGACTTCTTGCAGGGCAATGAGGTCTACAAGTACCGCTTCGGCGCGCAGGATACGGTGGTGTATTCGACGGTTGTGCGGCGGCGGAGTGATGCGTAATCCAGAATGTGTGCGGGTGCGAGTTGGCTTTGGGTTGCGCGGGGTAATCCGTAACTCGTAACTCGTAATCCAGAATGTGCGCGGGTGCGAGTTGGCTTTGGGTTGCGTGGAGTAACTCGTAACCCGTAACCCGGAAAGGCATGTGCAAGCAGGCTCGTCTCCGGTTACGAGTTACTCGTTACTCGTGACTTACCACGCATCCTCATTCTCGCACACAACTTACATCTTCATGCCACCCACACAAAAACCCCTCAACATCTGCCTCCTGAGCGTCCATACCTGCCCGCTGGCCACGCTGGGGGGCAAGGAGACGGGCGGGATGAACGTCTATGTGCGCGACCTGAGCCGTGAGCTGGTGCGCCAGGGCCATACGGTGGATGTCTACACCCGCTCCCAAGACCCCTGCGCGCTGCGGGTCAGCCACAGCCTGGGCGCCAGCGCGCGCGTGATCCATGTGCCCGCCGGCCCGGAGGAACTGGTCAGCAAGGAGGTGATGGTTGAGCATGTGCCCGACTTCGCGGCCTGGGTGCAGCAGTTCGCCGCTCAGCATCACCGCCGGTACGATGTGATCCACAGCCACTACTGGATCTCCGGCCTGGTGGCCGAGCGGCTGCGGGAGGCCTGGGGCGGCATTCCCATCGTCCAGATGTTCCACACCCTGGGCCACATGAAAAACCAGGTGGCCCAGGCGCCGCACGAGTTCGCCACCCAGCAACGTCTGGACGCGGAGAGCGCCATCCTGCGCTTCGCCGATCGCATCGTGGCCGGCAGCCCGCTGGACAAGGCGCAGACCGTCTGGCACTACGGCGCGGACCCGCACAAGATCGCGGTCATCCCCCCTGGCGTCGACCTGACCCGCTTCCGCCCCATCGGCCCGCTGGAGGCCAAATCGTTCATCGACGTGCCGCCGGAGAAGCGCATGGTGCTCTTCGTCGGCCGCATCGAGCCGCTCAAGGGGATCGATACCCTGCTGCGGGCCATGAAGACGGTGGCGGCCGAGTGCGGCGGCTGCGAGGGACTGACCGTGGCCATCGTCGGCGGCGATCCGGCCGTGCCGCTGGAGCAGATGAGCGACGAGATGGCGCGGCTGCACCGCCTGCGCGCCGAGCTGGGCATCGAGGAGATGGTCACCTTTCTGGGCAAGCGCGACCAGGATCTGCTGCCCTACTACTACTCCGCGGCCGAGGTGGTGGTGATGCCCAGCCACTACGAGAGCTTTGGCATGGTGGCGCTGGAGGCCATGGCCTGCGGCACGCCGGTGATCGCCAGCCGCGTCGGCGGGCTGCGCTTCAGCGTCGTCCACGGCTACACCGGGCTGCACGTGCCGGTGCGGGATGCCGACGCGCTGGCCGCGGCCATCCTCAAGCTCTTCAAGAACGACCCGCTGCGCTGGCAGCTCAGCGCCAACAGCCGCAAAGTCGCCCAGAGCTTCGGCTGGCCGGTGATCACCGGGCAGATCGTGGACCTGTTCCGCGAGACCGTGGCCGGCGGGCAGCGTCAGCCGGTCGTGGCGGAACTTGCGGGTACGGCAAAGCGGTGACTGGATGGAGGGTCATCGCGCCGCAGCGGCGTCGCCGATAGATGAAAGTTAGGCATGTGTTCCTGTAATAGAGTGAAGCTCGTCCACGTGCGATCCCGCCGGGGGATGAAGTCCCCCGGCTACATAACAGCGCCCGTTGAAACGGGCTGGCGTGTGTCAGGCGCGTTTTTAGCCCCGTTGACGGGGCGCCGCTATGTAGCCGGGGGATAAATCCCCCGGCGGGTTCACGTGGAGGGCGCCTCGTCGCAAGCGGCTATTACCGGATCATTCTCTTAACTTTCATAAACGGGCTGGCGTGTGTCAGGCACGTTTTTAGCCCCGTTGACGGGGCGCCGCTATGTAGCCGGGGGATTTATCCCCCGGCGGGTGCATGTGGAGGGCGCCTCGTCGCAAACGACCATTGCCGGATCATTCTCTTAACTTTCATCAACCGCAGGCGACGGTACGGCGCCCTATTGCAGGCAGCGATCCAGAGAGGTAGCGACCGGTGTCCCGTTTTCTCTTCATCTCCCTCCCCCTGCGCGGCCATCTGGACTGGGGCGGCATGTTGGCCACGGCCGCCACCCTGGCCGGACGGGGCCACGCGGTGGCCTGGGCCAGCGGCGCGGCCGTCGGGCCGGCGATTGCCGCGGCCGGCGTGGCGTTCGTCGAGCTGGAGGCCACCGGCTGGCAGACGCCCCCGCCGCTGCCGGACGACCTGCCGGCCCGGCAGCGGGAAGCGCTGCGCCAGCAACGCGCCCTGGACGCCTGGCTCAGCCCGGTCGCGGTACTGCCGGCCGCGCAGGCCACCGGCCGCGTCCTCGGCGACTGGCAACCTGACGCGCTGCTGATCGAGCCCTACGCGGTGGCCGGCGCGCTGGCGGCCGAGCGGGCCGGGCTGCCGCTGGTGGTCTGTGGCCGGCCCGCGCTGCCCGACGGCGCCGCGCCCGTCACCCTGGCTGGCCGGCGGGCCAGCGATCTCTGCCATCAGGCTGGCGTGCCCGGCGCCTGCTGGGACCTGCGCACCGGCCAGGTGCGTTCTCCGCGGCTGCACATCGACTTTTTCAGCCGCCGCTGGTACGCCGACCTGCCGCAGATCGCCCCCCAGACCCGTTTCGTGGGCGCCGGCGCGGCCCCGGCCGCGTCCGACCCACTGGACCCGCCCACGGTGCTGATCACCCTGGGCAGCCTGTTCAACCACGACCCGGTCTTCTTCCGTCTCGCGGCCGAGGCGGTGCTGCTGGAGGGGGGACAGCCGCTGGTGGCGACCGGCGCGGCCGACGCGCCCCCCCTCGACCTGCCCGCCGGCGTGGAGGTGCGCCCCTGGGTGGATTTCGACCAGACCCTGCCGCGGCTGGCCGGGATCATCCACCACGGCGGCGTCGGCACCACCCATGCGGCGCTGCGCCATGGACTGCCGCAGGTGGCTGTGCCCCACGCCGGCGACCAGCAGCCGCAGGCCGGCCGCATCACCCAGGCCGGGGT
>JACSRL010000124.1 GCA_014879765.1 Anaerolinea sp.
TCCCATCTCCCCTCTGATCCGCGTCCATCTGCGTTTATCCGCGTCCCATCTCCCCTCTGATCCGCGCCCTATCAAACTACGCCACCATCAGATCATAGACCTCCGCCCGCGGCCAGCCGCTCAGGCGCGCCAGCACACGGGCGGCGCTTGATGGCGCCATTCCCTCGTCGGTCAACAGTTGAATGGCTTCCCGCATCCGCGCCTCCGGCCAGCGCTCCTGATCGCGCCGGCGTCCCGTGCCTGCCACCACCAGGGTGATCTCGCCGCGCGGCGGGTTGACGGTGTAGTAGGCCAGCGCCTGCGCTGCCGGCCCGCGCCAGATCTCCTCGAAACGCTTGGTCAGCTCGCGCGCCACCGCCACCTGGCGGTCCCCCTGCACCGCCAGCAGGTCGGTCAGCGTCTCCACCAGCCGGTGCGGCGCCTCGAACGCGACCCAACTCCCCGGCTCGTCGGCCAGGTCGGCCAGCAGGCTGCGCCGCTCCCCCGCCTTGCGCGGCAGAAAGCCCACGAAAAGAAAACGGTCGGTAGGCAGGCCAGACGCGGCCAGCGCGGTGGTGATGGCCGAGGGGCCGGGCAATGCCTGCACCGTGTGCCCTGCGGCCAGAGCAGCCTGCACCAGCTCATAGCCAGGGTCGGAAAGGCCAGGCATGCCCGCGTCCGACACCAGCGCCACATCCTGGCCGGCCGCCAGCGCCTCCAGCACGCGGCCCTGGCGACCGGCCTTCTGGCGCTGATAGGCGTCGGTGTAGGTGGTCAACGGCGTGGCGATGGCGAAATGGCTGAGCAAGCGGCGGGTGACGCGCGTGTCCTCGGCCGCAATCAGCGCAGCCTCCCCCAACACGCGCAGGGCCCGCGCGCTGATGTCTTCCAGGTTGCCGATGGGGGTGGCGATCAGGTAGAGGGTGGACATGGGGGAAATGATGAGTGATGAATGATGAGTGATGAGTGATTAAAGGTAACTGCTCAGCCCACATTCAGAAACCGGGTTTTTCTCGCGCGGGCATGTTTCCGTCTGCGCCACGGCCTTTCATGGCGCCATGACCTTGGTCTGTGAGACAAGAACCCGGTTTCCAATGTCTGATTGGAGTTTGCCAAAACTAGCACATTTGTGCTAGAATGGCGTTATGTCCACACTGCGGGTCAACTTTCGGCTGCCCTTGCCTCCCAGCATCAACCATCAGTACGCCACGGTCGACGGCCGGCGGGTGCTGAGCGAGCCATCGCGCGCCTACAAGAAGACGGTGCTGCGTCAAATCCAGCAGTTGCGGCGCAGCGGGGCCATCAGCGACGCGTTCGTGGCCCAGGCCCAGACCGGCTATCTGGCGCTGTTCATCGACTTCTACTTCGAGACGCCGCTGCGTCGCGACCTGGACGGCGGGCTGAAGATCGCCCAGGACGCGATCTGCGCCGGCCTGGAGACCGACGACCGGCGCGTGGTGGACATCCATCTGGTCAAGCGCACCGACCGGGAGAGTCCCCGCATCGAGGTGGAGCTGGAGGCGCTGCCGGGGTGGCAATTCTCCTGACGCGGCTGGCTCGGTCGGCCCCGTCCGGGGTGCTGCGCAAAGACCGGCCAGAGCGAGGAGAATCTAGTTGATCAATCGAACACTTCGACTATCCGAAAAACGTCGCCATTTCCCCATTCTTGCCGTGTTATCAGCAGGGGCAGGATGTCGTTGGCGTCGCGCTGCGCCTGCTCCAGCGCCAGGCCCAGCGCGGCGCTGTCGTAACCGGGGTAGAAACCCAGCCGGCCCAGCAGATTCTGCTGGCGCAGGATCTCCACCCGCGCCGCGCGCGCGTCGTCAGAATCGGTCAACGCGCCGGCCTGATCCCGGTAGAGGGCAAAGAGATTGTCATAGGCCGCGCGCAGGTCGGCCGCGATCTGACCGCGCGTCTGGCTCCATTCGGGCGTCACGTTGGTGCCCAGCGCGCCGCTGGCCACCATGTTTTTCAGCGCCAGCCATTCAACCTGATCCAGCGCCACCGCGGCCTTTTCGGATAGTTCCACGGCCGCCCGGTCGCGCGCGGGCAGCAGCTCCTGCCGCAGACGATCCTCCACCAGCAACGCGCCGGCCAACTGCGAGCGCGCCCCCTCCACCGCGGCCGCATCGCCGCTGTCCCAGGCATTCAGGAAGGTGTACACCTGGCGCCGCCGCTCCTCCGTGGCCCGCTGCAAGTCCTCTGGCGTGGCCACGGGGCTGACGAACTGCGGCAAGAAAGGGCCGCGCACATATTTGCCCGTCGGCGTGCCGCGCGGCTCCCGCACCAACTGATCCAGAGTGGCCGCCTGCGCGTCCTGGCCCAGCTCCCGGTAGAGCGCCTGCAACTGGCGGGCTACATCCTGGCGCTGCACCGGGGCCATCAACGGGCTGAAGCGGGCCAACACCTCGGCCTGCTGCATGGCAGGTTGAGCCGCATCGGCCAGGCCCAGGCGCATGAAGCCGCGGGCCGCGTCCAGCGACACCTGGGCGCGCATGGGATCGGCCAGGGTCGGGCTGAGCGCGGCGATGTCCAGCATCTGCTGATAGGAAAGCGCGGCCATCTCCGGCGCCGGGATCTGCTCGAAGGCCCGGCCAACCTGCTGTGCGCTGCCGCTGCGCTCGGCGTCGCCGCCGCGCAGGTTGGCCGCCAGCATGGCATAGGCCGTATCGGGCTCGTTGGCCTGCAGCGCCTGCTGCACCAGGACGCTGGCCGGCGGGTCCAGCAGCGCCTGCACGCCCAGATCAGGCCGCACGCGGCCGGGATCGATCGCGGTCTGCGGATCCTGCCAGCTCCACTGGGCGCTGCGATTGTTGCGCAGATAAAAGTAGCCGCCGATGGCCACCAGGCCGATCAGCAGCGTGAAGACCAACAGGGTGGCCAACAGCGCGACCAACCCGCGGCGACGCTTGTCCAGGCGCGGCTGGCCGGCCGCGGCCGGCGCGGGAAAGTGGTGGGTTGTCATGGGGGCGCAGTATACCACCGCCTCCCCAGGCTTGTCTAACCGGCGGCGGCTAAGTACAATGCGCCCCATGCCTGACGCGCCCGATCACAAATCGACCGACGAAGCCAAGCCAGCCGCGCCGCCGACCGATTACCGCGCCCAGCGCCGCAAGGATGACCGGGCCCTGTTTGTGGCGGTGATCGCCGTGCTGTTGGTGGTCGGCGGCGGCCTGATCTTTCTGATCTACGGCGCGGGCGCGCTGATCACCGGGTTGGCCTGTCTGCTGGCGGGCGTGGGTGTGCTGGCGTTGCTCTGGCTGATTCTCAACGGGATCGAACGCTGGGCTGACCGATGACGCACGCTGGCTCGGTCGGAGACCGGCCAGAGCTAGAAAGCACACTGGCTCGGTCGGAGACCGGCCAGAGCTAGAACGCACACTGGCTCGGTCGGAGACCGGCCAGAGCTGGAAAGCACGCTGGCTCGGTCGGAGACCGGCCGGAGCTAGAAAGCACGCTGGCTCGGTCGGAGACCGGCCAGAGATGGAGAGAGCTGGAGAAGATGGAAAGACTGGATTCTAGGTGCAAGCGCGGTTCTGCACAAGCCCCGCCGGCTTTGGCGAATCCCGATCCGTATGCTAGAATGCCCCTTCGACGTGGAGACCACCTTCGACGTTGAACTCACAAGGATTGTAACTGCTCAGGTGCCGGGCACTTGCGCTTGACTTTAGACTCAAGTGCCCGGCACCTACGGCTGAGCAGTTACCAAGGATTTTATTCAGCATTGTATCGCCTCGCCGCAATTATCTCCCCAGAGACAATTGAACCCGCATCGCTGACCTGAAAAGGCGGCGGTGGAAACCCTGACCCGCATGCCTGGGCGCTGGACGATCTGTTTCGCCGCAGCCGTGCCATCCGTGTGGCTGTGACGCGCACACCGGGCAAGTAAGGAGTATCGTAGAACGTATGAGCACCGCATCAACCTCCATGAAGCAAAGCCGCTCGATCACCGCGATCCTGGGCGTGGCGCTGGTGATCTTGATCATCGTCGCGCTGCTGCTGCCCCCCATCTCGCTGCCGCAGAAGCTCTCCGCGGCCGGCATGGACACCATCGCGGCGGCTACCGACAGCGATGTCAGCGACCCCGACGGCACCCGCGTGGCCTTCCCGGCCTATGGCGTGCCCGATAGCTTCAAGGCCAAGCTGGCCAGCCTGCCCAGGGAACAGTTCCTCAACGGCCAGGGCAACGAGGACGCGGTGGCAGCGGCCAACGCGCTGGCCAGCCTGCCCCTGCAGCCGCGCAGCCCCTTCTATCAGATCGAAACCAAGGGCGGCGAGCCGACGGCCTCCATCATCACCCTGGAGATCCCCAACGACAGCCTGCCCTACGAGACGCTGGACCTGTACGAGTGGACCGGCAACGAATGGCGCTTCCTGCCCAACCATGAGGTCATGGACGCGGCCAGCGGCCGTGAGCTGATCGTCTCGGAGCTGGACGGCGCGTCCATGCACCGGGCGCCCAACGCTTTCATGGTCATGCAGACCATCGCCAACCCGCCCACCGCCGCGGTGGTGGCGCCGGCCGGCCAGCAATTGCCCGACGCCGGCCGCGATGCCGTGACCCAGGTGACGCCCTATGGCTTCACCCTGGCCGGCGATGGCTCGCTGCAAGGCAACGTGGCGGCCATGGCCAGCGCCAGCGGCTCCTACGGCGTGGTTCCCGTGCTGCGCAACTGGGGCGACGACGGCGTGGTGCGCACCGATCTGCTGGACAACCTGCTGATCAGCGAAGAGATCATGAACAACCACCTGAATGCCATCGAGGCGCTGGTGGTGGCCAACAACCTGCCCGGCGTGGAGCTCGACTACCGCGGGCTGGACCCGACGCTGAGCGGCCAGTTCACCGATTTCGTCACCAAGCTGGCCGAGCGCCTGCACGCGGCCGGCCGCACCGTGGCCCTGCGTGTCGAGACCCCCACCCAGATCGCCGAGGATCGCTGGAACACCGGCGGCTACGACTGGCGCGCCCTGGGCCAGGTGGTGGACACCTTCCGCATCCCCGCGCCCATCGACCCCACGGCCTACGTCGCGGGCGGCCAGGTGGAGCAACTGCTGAACTGGGCGGTGGGCGAGGTCTCCCGCCACAAGATCGACCTGGTGCTGCCGGCGCGCAGCGTGGAAAAGGCCGGCGCCTACCTGATCTCCATGGGCTATGACGAGGCGTTGACCCCGCTGTTGGGCGAGGGCCGCACCAGCGCCACCGTGCTGGCGCCGGGCGAGCCGGTGGATGTCAGCCTCTTCAACGACCGCGTCATCGGCGAGCTGCGTTTCGACGACGCCATCGGCATGTTCACCTACGACTATCGCGACGACGCCGGCTATCAGCGCACCGTCTGGATCGAGAACGCGGCCAGCATTGCCCACAAGCTGGCGCTGATCGGCCAGTACAACCTGCAAGGGGTGACGCTGGAGTCGCTGCTGGAGCCCAGCTTCGACCCCGACATCTGGAGTGTGGTGCGCGAGTTCCTGGCTGGCCAGCAAGCCAACCGCAGCAGCAACTTCAACGTGGTGTGGACCGTGACCAATCCCGACGGCACCGTGACCCAGGAAGAGCGGCCGCTGAACGCGGCTGCGTTCAGCCTGACCGCGCCCCAGGGCGAGGGTGAGCTGCAGATCAGCGCCAACATTGCCGACAACGGCAAGCTGCTGGCCGGCGGGCCGGCCCTGGCGCTGGCGCTGGCCACCGCCACGCCCACCCCTGAGCCGACGCCGGACGCCACCCCCACGCC
>JACSRL010000438.1 GCA_014879765.1 Anaerolinea sp.
CACTGGCTAAGCTCAGGGCTCCCAGCGGCTGAGGCCGCTTGGTGCTGTCAGACGGTGAATTCCATTCACTGGGCTTAGCTCAGATCAGCAGGCCGCAGCGTCACAGGCTGTGACAGCGCAGGCCGTACCGGCCGTCGGTTTCCTGGTGATGGCGTTTACCGATGTAACGGCCGCGGACCAGGCGTTGGACGCGATGAAAGACGCGAAGCAGCAGCAGCAGTTCTACTTCGAAGATGCCGCCGTCATCACCCAGGATGCACAAGGCAAGGTGAAGTATCACGAGACCGGCGACATGGGCGCCGGCAAGGGCGCCGGCATTGGCGCGCTGGTAGGCGGCGTGCTTGGTGTTCTGGGCGGTCCGGCCGGCGTCGCGTTGGGTGCAGGCGCCGGGGCAGCCATCGGCGCTGCCTTTGCGGCCCACGATGGCGGGTTCAAGAACGAGAATCTGCAGACGGTCGGCCTGGCGCTGATGCCAAACACCTCGGCCATCGCCGTCATCACCAGCCATGACTTCCTGAAGGCGATGCAGCAGCAGGTGCCTATCGAGGATATCCGCACCGCCGTCGGCAAGCTGGCCGCGGAACTCTCGGCGCAGCTCGCGGCGGGCAAGTGCGTGGCCATCGGAATGCTTCTGACGCCGGACGGGCTGGGCATCAAAGAAATCGCGGCCGACGAAACCTCCACCCAGGTTGTCGGCGCCGTGCTCACTGCCGACGCGGTGGCCGCAGGCGCGGCTGTCGTTACGGCTGAAGGCGCTGCTTATGAGGTCGTTGTGGCGACCGCAGAAGGCGCAGTGGGAGAAGCCGGCGTGATCACGGACGAAGGCGCTGAGATCGTGGACGTGGTCGCCACGCCCGCACCCGACGCACCGACGAACTAACGGTGGCAGACTGATAGAACGCTGCTCAGCGCAGTGTTCTATCAGTCCAAGGCGTCTCCTTCAACGCAGCACGGCGCAGGCCGTGGATCATGCAAGGCCGCTTCCCCTTCTTCCGCCTTTACGGCTCGACCGAGCCGTATTTCGACCAGACGTGGAAGCTCGAGGACATCGTCGCGGTGCGGCAATAAGATGCAGAAAAGGAAGTGAACATCTCAATGACTCTCGAAGAATTGATCGGTGCGATTGCCGGACTATCCGGCCTGCTCTTCGTCGTCACCAGCATGTTGGGCATGGGCGCATCGCTGACCATGGCGATGATCCTGCAGCCGCTCAAGAACGGGAAATTGGTGATCCTGGCCCTGGTCGCCAACTTCATCCTGGTGCCGGCGCTGGCCTACGCGATCACGCTCGTGTTCCCCCTAGCGGACGACCTGAAGATCGGCCTGATCGTGTTGGGCTGCGCGGCCGGCGCACCCTTCCTGCCCAAGCTGGCGCAAAACGCCAAAGGCAGCCTCGGCTTCAGCGTCGGATTGATGGTGTTGCTGATGGTGGTGACCATCGCCTACATGCCCATCGTGATGCCGCTGCTGCTGCAAGGCGTGTCGGTGAACCCCTGGGACATCGCCAAGTCGCTGATCGTGCTGATGCTGGTCCCATTGGCCATCGGCCTGTTGATTCGCTCCCACTCGGTGGAAGACGGGGACCACTGGAAAGCCCTGATGAACAAGACCTCCAGCATTGGCCTGTTGGTCATGATGGTGGGGTCCCTGGCGCTGAACATCTCCAACATCATCGACTTTATCGGCTCCTGGGGCCTGCTGGCGCTGGTCGTGTTCCTGGTCGGGTCGTTGCTCATCGGCGTGCTGCTGGGCGGTCGCAATCCAGGGATACGCGCCGTGATGGGGCTGGGCACTGCGCAGCGCAATATCTCCGCAGCCATCGTGGTGGTCACCCAGAACTTCGCCGGCGCCGACACCCTTCCGTTCACACTGGTGGCGGCAATCCTGGGCCTGTTGATCCTGATGCCGGCCGCAAAACGCATGGGGGGGAAGCAAGAGGCGCCCGCGACGCCAACTGGCGCCCCCCAAACGCCATAGATCCACACACCATAGGTGCTGAGGAGAACGAACATGACGAATTTCGATCCCACATCCCTGCCGGCGCAAACCTTTGCCGGCGGAACCAAGGCCATCACCACGACGCCGATCGTCGGCGCGCCGCGACGAGAGTACGCGGAGATGTTCGTCCCCGGCCAGGAGGAACTCGAAGATGGCGAGCTGCGCGTGACGGTGCTGGGCAGCGGCAATCCCTGGGTGACGCGCGCCCAGTCCTCGGGCAGCATCCTGGTCGAGGTCGGCAACCCGGAGCGTGACCTCCTGCTGTTCGACGTCGGCAGCGGCTCCATCGCCAACTACGGGAGCCTGCGGCTGCCAGTCAACACGCTGGACAAGGTGTTCCTGACCCACCTGCACGCCGACCACACGGCCGACCTGATCACACTCTCCGGCAGCTTCTCCAAGGTGGGGCGGGCGGACGGGCCGGTCAGGGTATGGGGCCCCAGCGGGACCGAGCCGCGCCTGGGCACGCGCCACTTCGTCGAGGCCATCGAGGAGGCGCTGGCCTGGGACACGGCCGCCGGCGCCGGCGCCATCAACCCGGACAGCATGAAGATCGGGGTGACCGAGTTCGACTTCATGCAGACCCAGGTGGTCTACGAGGCCAACGGCGTCAAGATCACCTCGTTTCCCGTCATCCACGCCCTGAGCGGCGCGGTCGGCTACCGCGTCGACTTCGCTGGCCTGACCTTCGTCCACTCCGGCGACACGCGCGCCGGCTGGCCGCTGGTGCGCGCCTGTGAAGGCGGCGTCGACCTGCTGATCCACGAGTGCTTCCCGCCTGCGGCGGCGCTGGCGGCCGCCTCGGGTCTCTCCATCGAGCGGGCGACGATGGCGCTGAATGCCGCGCACACCTCGCCGAAGGCCGCCGGCAAAGTGTTCGGGCTGGTCAAGCCGCGCCTGGCCGGCCTTTGGCACACGCCGATGCTCGCGCCCCCGATCGTCCCCATGATCTTCGCCGAGCTGCGCACGGTCTATGACGGCCCTGTGGTCCAGACCCAGGATCTGACCGTGTTCAACATCACCCAGGAGGCCGTGGTCGTTCGCCAGGCGCAGGTGATCGACCAGTTGCCGCCGATCCCTGGCCAGCAGCGTGCGCCCTTCACGCCTGCCATGCCGGCGCCTCCCGCCTGGTGGGCCGAGGCGCTGATTCCGCTCGACTGAGTTCTGACAAGCGGCAATCCGACGACTTACGAGGTAGATCATGGGTGATGGCGCACCGAAACCAGGAGCAACAACGTGAACAAGTTGTCTAATCGCCTGCCGATCTACCTCGTAAGCCTGGCCGCTATCTTCGTCATTCTGTTTGGAATCCGTGCGACAGCGCCGATTATCAACCCGATTCTGTTGGCGGTCATGATCACCATTATGGTGCTGCCCATCCCTGCCCGTTTGACGCATCGTGGGCTGCCGGGCTGGCTGTCGCTGGTGCTGACCATTTTGATGGTGGTGGTGGTCATGGGACTGGTCATCGTACTGGTCTTCTTCATGGTGACCAAGCTGGCGGTCGAGCTGCCGGTCTTCATGGCCGACGCGCTGGCCAGCGCTGGCCAGGACCTGCCTTCCGAGGTGACCGGTTCGCAGGAGGTCACGGCCACCGCCGAATACCCGCTCCAATTAGGACCGATAGCCCAGGGTGCAATAACGACCACCGTGGACCTGCTGGTCCAATTTGGCATGGCCCTGTTCATCTTCTTCTTCATGATCAGCGCTGCCCTCTCCCTTCCTGGCGGCGAGCGTCTCGGTCTGGACCCGCGGGCGCCGCTGGTCGGACGCGTCGGCGCACTCACTGAGGAGATCCGCCACTATATGACCATCCTGACCGGGATCAACTTCCTGGTGGGACTGGGCGACACCGTGTTCCTCATGATCCTGGGCGTGGACTACGCCCTTCTGTGGGGACTGCTGGCTTGGCTTATGGGCTACATCCCCTCAATTGGTTTCATCATCGCCTTGATCCCACCGATGCTCATCGCCTACGCCCAGTACGGCCTGGAAACGGCGGTGCTGGTCCTGATCGGTTACGTGCTGATCAACGGCGGCGTGCAGAACTTCATCCAGCCCAAGATGATGGGCCAAGGCTTGAAGATCAATCCGCTGGTGGTGTTTGTCGGCCTGTTTGTGTGGACCTTTCTGCTGGGAGGGATTGGCGCCATCCTGGCGGTGCCGCTCACACTGCTGGTCTTGACCCTCATGGAGAATTTCGAGGGCACGCGCATGGCGGCGGTTTTGATGCGCTACACCGGCGAGGAAAAGAAAGAGGAACGGCAGCAAGCAATGCAGCAGGCAAGAGGCCTGTGGGATGAGGCCAGGGTTGCCATCGCTCAGACGGATGGGCGTGAAGAACAAGGATGAGGCAACAAGCTCGCGCCCAAGGAGTGTACCTGGCTCATCACTGCTCAGATCTGAGGATGCCAGCTTCGTGTTCGAACCGTGGCTGGTCACGTCGTTGACCGCTCAATCAAAGGAGAAATCGCATGACTCTCAAGACTTACAAAGATGGAACCCCGTTCACCGGGGTCATCGGACGCACCACCGAGGAGTCCTCGCCGGCCTGGCCGGAGCCGCCGCGCTCGCCGGAGGGCGCGCCCAACGTGCTCTTCTTCGTGTTGGACGATGTCGGCTACGGCCAGTTGTCCTGCTTCGGCGGGCTGGTCGAGACGCCGGTCATCGATAGCCTGGCCGCCAACGGCTTGCGCTACACCAACATGCACACCACGGCGCTCTGCTCCCCCTCGCGCGGCTGCATCCTGACCGGGCGCAACCACCACTCCATCGGCCTGGCGTCGATTACCGAGACCTCCACCGGCTACCCCGGCTACAACGGCATCCTGCCCTTCGACCGGGGCATGCTCAGCGAGATGCTGGTGCAGAAGGGCTACAACACCTTCTGCGTGGGCAAGTGGCACCTGACGCCCCCTGAACATACCACACCGGCCGGGCCCTACGACCGCTGGCCGCTGGGGCGCGGCTTCGAGCGCTTCTACGGCTTCCTGGGCGGTGAAACCCACCAGTGGTATCCGGAGCTGACCTACGACAACCACGAGGTCGAGCAGCCTAAGCAGCCGGAGGAGGGCTACCACCTGAGCATCGACCTGGCCGACAAGGCCATCGAGTTCATCCAGGACGCGCACGTCAATGCGCCGGACAAGCCCTTCTTCCTGTACTACGCCACGGGCGCCGGCCATGCGCCGCACCACGTGCCCCAGGAATGGGCGGACAAGTACAAGGGCAAGTTCGATATGGGCTGGGACAAATACCGTGAGATCGTCCACCAGCGCCAACTCGACATGGGCATCATTCCGCCCGGCACCGCGCTCTCCGCACACGATCCCGATGTGCCCGTGTGGGATACGCTCTCGGCTGACGAGAAGCGGCTCTATGCGCGCATGATGGAAGTCTATGCCGGCTTCATGAGTTTCACCGACCACCACTTCGGTCGCATCCTCGAGTTCCTGCGCGAGATCGGCGAGCTGGACAACACGCTGATCATCCTCGTCTCCGACAACGGCGCCAGCTCCGAGGGCGGGCCGGTCGGTTCGCTCAACGAGATGTTCTTCTTCAACAATGTGAAGGAATCGCTGGAAGACAATCTCGCGATGATCGACAAGCTGGGCGGCGTCGAAACCCTCAACCACTACGCCTGGGGCTGGACCAACGCGGGCAACACGCCCTTCCGCCGCTGGAAGCGCGAGACCT
>JACSRL010000066.1 GCA_014879765.1 Anaerolinea sp.
CGCTGGTGACGGGGGCGGGGGACTTGGTGAGGGTGCGCAGCCGCAGCAGCTCGCCGAACACTGCTCCACCCAGGATGAGCGCGGCGCCGATCATCTGCACGGGGCCCAGCGATTCGCCCAGGAAGGCCGCGGCGAAGAGCAGGGCCGACAGCGGCTCCAGATAGCCCAGGATGGCGATGCTTTGCGCCCGCAGCGCGCCGATGGAGGAGAAGTAGAGATAGCAACCGACCCCGGTGTTCAGCAAGCCCAGCACCAGCACAGGCAGCCAGCTCCCCGGCGGCACGTGGATCGCCAGCCCGCGCCGGAAAAAGATGAACAGGGCCACCGTGCCAAACGCGGCGATGAGCTGCCACATGGGGTTCTCCAGTCCGGTAATGCTGCCGGCCTTTTTGTTGAAGATGACCATGGCCGCATAGGTCACCGCGGCCAGCACGCCGAAGATCAGTCCAGGGGAGAGGCCCCCGACCAGCAGCGCCTGTCCGTTGACGCACAACATGCCGACGATGACCGCTGCGAAGCCGATGACGCTGGCCAGCGCCAGCCGCTCGCGAAACACCACCGGCGCCAGCATCATGACGATCACCGGGCCACAGTAGTAGGCCAGGATGGCCACGCTCACGCCGACCTGAGCATACGCCTCGAACAGCAGGAGCCAACTGACGCCCATGGCAATGCCGGAGGCCAGCAAAAAGGCGAACTGACGCCGGTTGCGCCAGCCAACCGGCCTGGCTCGGGTGGCAAGGAACACCGCCGTCAGGAAAAGCGAGCCGATCAGCGTGCGCGTGAAGACGATGTCATAGCTGCTCATCGCGATCTGGCTGGCCACTACCCCGTTGGAGCCAAACAGGATCACAGCCGCCAGATACTTGACCATGGCCCGATTGCGCGCGATTCCAGTCATTGATCTCTCGTGCTGCGTGCTGCGTGAAACGTGAGGCGTGGGGCGTGGCGCTCAAAACCGATTCCCATCCTCACACACTCCGGGTCACGCATCACTGGTCACGCATTACGTCAAACATCGCCTCGCGCGCCGCGCCCACCGACACCCAGGTGATGGGCACGCCGGCCAGCTCTTCGATGCGACGCAGGTAGCGCTGGGCGGCCGCGGGCAGCTCCTCCCAACGGCGGCAGGCGGTGGTGGGCTGCTGCCAGCCAGGCCAGCTCTCGTAGACCGGGGTGACCATCTCCAGCAGCGCGGTGTCAGGCACGTGGGTCAGGATTTCGTCGCCCAGCCGGTAGCCGGTGCAGATCTTCAGCTCCGCCAGGGTGTCCAGCACATCCAGCTTGGTGACCACCAGGTCGGTCATGCCGTTGAGCCAGGCCGCGTAGTCGATGGCCACGCCGTCGAACCAGCCGACGCGACGGGGCCGGCCGGTGGTGGCGCCATATTCATCCCCCAGCTCGCGCAGCTCGTCGCCGGCCGCGTCCAGCAGCTCCACCGGGAAAGGCCCCGCGCCGACGCAGGTGGAATAGGCTTTGACCACGCCAACGACGCGGCTGATTTTGCTGGCCGGCAGGCCGGCGCCGGCGCCGGCGAAGGCTGCGGTCGGGTTGGAGGAGGTGACGTAGGGGTAGATGCCCCAGTCCAGGTCGCGCATGACCCCCAACTGGCCCTCCAGCAGCACGTTCTGGCCCTGCTGCACCGCCTGGCGCACCATGGGCAGCACGTCCACAATGCGCTGGCCCAGCGCGGCCTGCCAGGCCATGCACTGCTCGTAAAGCGCCTCGACGCTGAGCTCAGGCGCGCCGTAGCGCTCCAGCAGGACATTCTTGCGGGGAACCACCTGCTCCAGCCGCTGGCGCAGCCATGCGGGGTTGCGCAGGTCGCCCAGGCGTAGCCCCCAGCGCGCGGCCTTGTCGCTGTAGGTGGGGCCGATGCCGCGCTTGGTGGTGCCGATGGCCGTGCCGCCGCGCGCGCTCTCCTCCAGGCCGTCCAGCAGCGGGTGATAGGGCATGACCATGTGTGCGCGGTCGGAGAGCCACAGATTGGCCAGGTCCACGCCGGCCGCGGCCAGCGTCTCCATCTCGCGCAGCAGATTGTCGGGGTTGACCACCGTGCCCGTGCCGACGATGTTCTTCGTGGCCGGGTAAAAGATGCCCGACGGCACCAGGTGCAGGCGAAACAGTCCCAGATCGTTGACCACAGTGTGGCCTGCGTTGTCGCCGCCCTGGAAACGGATCACCATATCGGCTTTCTCGGCCAGGTAGTCGATCACCCGGCCTTTGCCTTCATCGCCCCACTGGGCGCCGACGACTGCGGTAACTGGCATGATCTTGCTCCTTTACCTCTCTCAGCACTGCCGATTCTCGTCTCACGCAAAGTCTCACGCCAAGGCGCAAAGACCGCAAAGGGCAGAAAACCTGGTTTTCCTGTAACTGCTCAGGCTCGGCATGAGAAACCGGGTTTTTGCCTTGCAGACCAAGGTCATGGCGCCATGAAAGGCCGGTGCGCAGACGAAAACCATGCCTGCACGAGAAAAACCCGGTTTCTGTACGACTGGCTGAGCAGTTACGTTTTTCTTTTAGTCTTGCGACAGCGGCAGCCATACGGCGTTGGTCACCGTGCAATCGGGACAGGCCACGGCCAGGCCGCTGATGGCGCCGGTGGCCAGATCGATGAACAGCAGCGTCTGCCGGTCGGCGACCAGCAGGCGGCCGGCGTCATTGTCAGGCTGGCCGCTGGGCGCCCAGGCCAGCGCGCCGACGGCGTTGAAGCTGCCCGGCGAGGCGTCCTGCCAGCCGCCATCGGCCGTGCTCACCTGCACCACATCGCGGCCCTCACGTTGAATGACCCGCGCCAGCCGCGCGCCGTCCGGCGCGGCGGTCAACCCCAGCGGGCCGGCCTCGGCCGCCGGCCAGAGCACCGTGGGCGTGCGGGAGCGCAAGGGCTGGCTCACCACGTTCTGCTCCTCGATCTGGTCGGGCAGGCCACGCAGATAGCGCACCGCCTCGCCGTCGGGCTCCCACTGCGGCGCCCAGCCGGCGATCTGGCTGGCGGGATCGACGTCGTTATTGCGCAGGAAGAGCTCCGTCAGGTTGCCGATCTCGCCGCTGCGCAGATAGAGCACGTAGATGTCGGACTGGCCGCCCTGGCTGGCCGGCGCCCCAGGGCTGGTGCGGGCATCGAAGGCCAGTTTGCTGCCGTCGGGCGACCAGGCCAGGTGGCCGGCTGCCTCCATCTGGGCCAGGACGCGCCATTCGCCGTCGGCCAGGCTCCACAGGGCAATCGCGTTGCCTGCGCCGGCCGGATAGGCCAGGGCCAGCCGTCCACCGTCGGGCGACCAGGCCAGCTCGGCCGGCCCGCCCGCGTCCAGCGTCGCCAACAGGGCCGGCGTGCGCAGGTCATAGACCATGACGCGCGCCTCTGTCGCCACGGCCAGACGATCGCCGGCGGGGTTGAGGGCCAGCACCGGCAGGCTGAGCGGCCGGCTGATGGGCTGGGCCGCGGTGAGCGGCGCGGCGGCGGTGATGGGGGCGGTGGAAGTTATGGGAGCGACGAGGCCCAGTCCAACCGCGCCGGTCACACTTGCGGTGGGGTTGATGGCCAGACTTGGCGTCAGGCTCGCCGTGGGGCTGATGCTGGCTGCCGGCGCCAGGTCATCCAGCAGCGTCACTGTTCCAGTCAGCGGCTGCCACGCGAAGAGGCCCAGATCGGTCTCGATAAACGCGCAACGGGCCGGTTCGCCCACGGCGCAGCGCCAGCCGCCCGGCAGCACGCCGCTCAACGTTTCGACCAGGCCATCGGCAGCGGTGATGCGCCAAAGCTGTTCGCCGGCCTCGCCGGCGCGCTGGGTGCTGAAGAGCACCTGGCCGGCCGGCAGGCTGCCCACGGAGAGCGCGGCCAGCGGGGTGGGGGTGGGCAGCGGCGTAGGTGTCGGCGTGGCCGTGGGCATGGCAGTGGCGGTAGGCGACGCGGTGGGGGTGGCGGTGGCCAAGAGGCCCAGCAGGCCGGCCGATCCGGCCGCGGGCGTGCCCATATCCTGCGGGCCGGTGGGGTCGCCGGCCGAGCAGGCCAGCAAGGTCAGCGACACGAAAGCCAGGAATGCCAGCAAACGAGCCAAAGACGCCAGTTTGATCATGGTTGTTATCCGAAACGGCGGGCCAGCTCCGCCTCCACCGCGTCCCAGCTCAAGTCGCGGGCGGCCAGCAGGACCATGCTGTGGTAGATCAGGTCGGCCAGCTCATAGAGAACGCGGTCATCGCCCTCGCCCTTGGCGGCGATGATGACCTCGACCGCTTCCTCGCCGATCTTCTTGAGGATTTCATTCTCGCCAGCCTCCAGCAACTGCACGGTGTAGGAGCCGGCCGGCCGCTGCTCCTTGCGCTGCTGAAGGGTGGTCCAAAGCTGGGATAACGTGTCGTTGGCCAAGATCATGCTCCATTTTCAACCGGCGTCCGCGCCCTGGGCCGCCTCAGGCGGCCAGACAAAAACCGGCGGATCGCCGACACTGCGCGTCTCCTCCGCGGCCGCCACCACCGCGTCGAAGGGAAGCTGGCGGTAGAAGCAGGAGGTGTTGCCCGTGTGACAGGCCGGGCCGTTGGGCGCAGCATGCACCAACAGCGCGTCGCCGTCGCAGTCATAGTAGACGGCCGAGGTCAGCATGACGTTGCCCGAGGTCTCTCCTTTGCGCCACAGCTCCTGCCGGCTGCGGCTCCAGAAGGTGACGTAGCCGCTGGTCATGGTCAGTTGCAGCGCCTCGGCGTTCATCCACCCCAGCATCAGCACCTGCCGGGTCGAGATGTCCTGAACGATGGCCGGGATCAAACCCTCATCGTTCCAGTTGAGTTCTTCAGTTGCGCTCATGCGGGGGCCTCCAGGGTGGTCGTTCTGGTTTCTGCCGGTTCATGGAACCGGCAGGAGCAATGGAGCACAGCAGCCGCGTCAAGGCTGGCGAACGGGCACCTGGCGCGCCGCCAGGTAGCGTTTGACGTCGGCGATGCTGAGCTGGCGGTAGTGGAAGAGCGAGGCGGCCAGGGCTGCGTCGGCGCGGCCCTCGGTCAGGGCCGCGTAGAAATGTTCCAAGGCGCCGGCGCCGCCCGAGGCAATCACCGGGATGGGCACGGCGTCGGCCACGGCGCGGGTCAGCGCCACGTCGTAGCCGGTCTGGACGCCATCGGCGTCCATGCTGGTCAACAGAATCTCCCCCGCGCCCAGCTCGGCCAGATGCTGCGCCCACTGCACGGCATCCAGCCCGGTGGCGACGCGGCCGCCGTTGACATAGACCTCCCAGCCGCCGGGGCGGCGCCGGGCGTCCACCGCGGCCACCACGCACTGGCTGCCGAACTCGCGCGCGCCCTCGGCCACCAGCTTCGGGTTCTGCACCGCGGCCGAGTTGACGCTCACCTTGTCCGCGCCGGCCAGCAGCATGGCCCGCATGTCCTCGACGGTGCGGATGCCGCCGCCCACGGTGAAAGGAATGAAGACACTCTCCGCCACGGCCCGTACCATCTCCAGCACGGCGCCGCGTCGCTCATGGCTGGCCGTTATGTCGAGAAAAACCAGCTCATCCGCGCCCTCGGCGTCGTAGACCCGCGCCTGCTCCACCGGATCGCCGGCATCGCGCAGGTTGACAAAGCCAACGCCCTTTACGACGCGGCCATCTTTGACGTCCAGACATGGGATGATTCGTTTGGCAAGCATGGCGGGTCAATGGTCAATGGTCAATGGTCAATGGTCAATGG
>JACSRL010000065.1 GCA_014879765.1 Anaerolinea sp.
ATTCTTGGTCTTGATCTCTCGCCTTATCCGTCTTAACTTTCCATAAGGTGATTAACCTGTCACGAATGCTTCTATGGCAACCATGATTGGCTCTTTGGTGTTCGCCGACAGCGGGTTCGTGAACTTCCTGTGCGGGCTTACTGGTTTAGTAACCATTGTCGGGGGTGTTGGGGTGATGGCGTGGGGACTCGTGCGGACATCCCGCCAGCAGCAGGCCAGCGAGTTCAATGCTGCCAAACGAGTAGTCGAGGAGGTGAAGGCCAAAGTGGATGTGCTTCACATGCGTCAGTTGGATGCGGAGTTCGGCGGGACGCAGCAGGCCGAGCGTTTGTTGCAGCAGGCTCAGGCTACGCTGGACAGCTTCTTGCAAGGCGCCCAGCTCTTACCTTCATAAGTGCTTGTCCAGAATAATCCTGGCGCCTTGGCCGGTCTCCGACCGAGCCAACTCATGAGTTGTTTGCGGACCGTTACTAAGTGAGCTGCCTCGTGTTCACGAGCCGTGGTTTATCGACCAACCGTTTCTTTGCCACATTCTACCAGGAGAACTGCTATGTCTCACGCTCTGCTACGTCGCTCAGTCTTCGCTGTATTGGCCTTGTTCGTGGCATTTGCGGTCGGCAGCGCGGCGCCGGCTGCCAGCATCCCTGTCCGGAGCAACAACGAGTTGGTGCTCACGCCGCCCTCCTTTGTTGCCGTCGTCCAGGCTCAGGAAGCCGTCGATGGCTTTCCGCAGGATGAGGCTGGCATCTCGGCCTACTTCCGCGCTCCTTTCTCCATCACCATCGCCAGCGTCCGCCCTGCCTTCCGTACTGTCGAATACGAAGACTCGAACTACATCATCGGCTCGGTGGCTGTGCCCGACTACCCCGAGTCGGAGGACGTTCACGTTTACGTCCATCGCGACGGCTGGTTCCTGGCCTACTACCTGGCTGGCGACTCGTCCGGCAAGATCATCGACTGGCGGCTATATCACAACACTGGGCACACTGCGCTTTCAACCAAGCTGGAGAGCGCACTGTCTGTGGTCGCTCTGCCAGTGGGAGTTACACCCAGCGGCATTAGCTTCTATGACTTCCGCTACCCAAACGCCAATCGACTGATCATGATTGCCGACTGGACGGATGACACAGACACATTCCAGGTCAATCTACCGAGTGATTTCGGGTATTTTGAACGCAGTTGGTCGTTTGGGACTTCTCAGCACACCGCTAAACTGAAACTGAACGGGCAGCAGCTTGTCGAGGCGTGTTGTGGCTGGCAAACACGCCAGGGAACCCTCACTGCCCTGCAATTGCCTCCCGCTCAGTCCCATACATTCGAGGTCATAGATCATTACTACAGCGGTACCGCAGCCTTTGGCGGGCTGGTCCTTATCTACAGGGTGCCATGATGACGCTGCGATCATTTCTCGCGTCTATCGCCGTTTGCACTCTTGTGTTGCTTCTGGCGTTGCCCGTCCACGGTCAGGGCGGTATCGTCGTCAATGGCGCTGATACCACACGTCAAGTCAACGTAAATGGCCTCGACCCTGGGTTGGGCGCTGTTGCCGGCAGCGTGCGTTCGCGCGTGGTGCTGGAGAACGCCAACACGCAGCGCCAGGCGCCGCTGGCTGTTCCCTCCAGTGTGCTGCAAGGCCTGTTCGGTCAGGTGCTGTCTCGCGTCACCTTCCAGTTTGCCAACAGCAGTCGCTACGCCGGATTGGCATCGCCGCCTGGCGCGCTGCAGAGTCTGTTGAGCGCCGTTCGGCCGAGGGTCGTGTTCGACGGTGCCAACAGCAGCCGGTTTGTGACGCTGAGTTATCCTGTCGCTCTGATCGGCGACTCCACCCCGCCGCAGGTCAGCGCCGTCGCCTCCAGTCGCCAGGGCAGCACGGCCACGGTCGGTTGGACGACCAACGAGTTCGCTACCAGCGCCGTGCTTTATGGCACGCAATCGGGCAACCTGACCCAGACCATCACAGACCCGCTCTACGTCAAACAGCACGAGATGACTTTGACGGGGTTAGCGCCGGGCGTTCCCTATTTCTACCGTGTGCGCAGCGTGGATCTGAGCGGCAACCCTACGCTCAGTCAGGAACGCGTTTTGCAGGGGCAATCGTATCTGTTCGTGCCCAGTGTTCAACGGTCGCGTTAGCGTAGGCAACAGTCTCGAAAACAATCGCATATGGGCCGGAACGCCCTCACTCGCAAGTGAGGGCGTTCTCTTGCGAACTGGGCAGCGACGCTCAGCCAGGTGTCCAACGTTTGAAACTCTGACCAGGTTGGCGCGGCTTGACAAGGAGCGGATTCGCGCTACACTGGCGGAACGGTTGCTTTGCCGCACCTGTCCCGCTCTCAGGAGGCGTCTATGTCATTCCCATCGATTGCGCGCATGGTTCTCGTGCTCACTGCGTTGGTCGCAGTGGGCGCGGCCCCGGTCAATGCCGCCGGGCTGGCGTCCCCTTGGCTCGCGGCCCAGGTCAACACCCCCTATCCCATCCTCTTCGTCAGCCAGGCGCCGATCCCCGAGGACTTCACCACCATCGGCGCGCCCGCTAATTTTATCCACGGTTGTGTGCCCCGCGCATGGGCGGCCGTCTCGGCAATTCGGGGTGCTTCTTCCTTCTGAGGGCCGCGGCCAGGTCACATGCCACCTTTTGCTGCCGGCAGAGCTATGCTATAATCGCGGCGTCTTGCACAGTTGGCGACATTTCCGCCAGGTTGCTGCCTTTTTGAGATCTTCCACGGGAGCACGCCATGTCCCAAGACCCTCACTCTTCCGTAACCGGCGTCGTTTTTAACAGGGTAACCGTTGGTGGGAACCTGATCATTAGCGGCGTGACCGTCCAGGCACCCCCGGTTCCGCCGCCGCTTTGGGTCAACGTTCCCCCCTTTGCCCAGCCATTTCCTGGGCCGCGACGCGTTGATGGATGACCTGGTGCAGCGGCTTGTGGCCGGCCAAAGCCCGGCGCTCTCGGCAAGAAGGGATGCCGGGTGTGGGCAAGACGGCGCTGGCGGCGGTGCCGGCCCATCATCCGGCTGTGCTGGAACATTTCACCGACGGCGTGCTTTGGACTGGCCTTACGATGATCTGGGAGAGAAGCAGCGGGCGCTGGAGATCTTCAATCAGGCGTTGTCGCTGCGTCGGCAGGTGGGTGACCGAGCGGGTGCGGCGACGACCTTGAATAATATCGGGCTGGTGTACGACGCCCTGAGGAAGAAGCAGCAGGCGCTGGATCACTATAATCAGGCGCTGCCGCTCCTCCGGCGGGTGGGCGACCGCCGGAGGAGCAGTTACCCATGATCTACGAGAACCTGGGCGACCTGGCCGCGGCTGAGGAGCAGCTTCTCCATGCGGTGACGCTGGACGAGGCCATAGATCATTCCGACCTGGTCAGCAACCGCGCTGTGCTGGCGCACATTCAGGCGCGGCAGCGCGCCGCTCAGGAGTAGGTGCTTCGTTCGCGGCAGGATCTATCCATCCGCTGATCGGTGTGGGCACAACGGTATGACACAAGTACTGCATCTTGATGAGGTGAGCCAATGCTTTTGCCACATGCTGAACAAGCTGTTGTGGACATACGAAAACTGCGTGACTATTGCTTGAACCCGTTACATGACGAAGGCAAGCATAAGGCAAAATTGTTTGTTGCAGCACTTGGTATGACAGCCAAAGATGCTTACGATCTACGCGAGATGCTCCTTGATGCTGTTCTTAGCAATGATGCCGTCATGGGAAGACAGGACAAGTATGGACAGCGTTACATTGTTGATTTTGGAATGGTGTGGCATAATCGCCGGGCGACAGTCCGCAGCGCCTGGATCATTGAGAATGGTTCAACCACACCAAGATTGACGAGTTGCTATCCGTTGTAGCCCATAGGAGACGACCATGAGACTTGCGGTAAATCTGTTGGATGTTGTAGCTCTTACAAATGATCTGCCTGAGTACAATCTCTGGTGTGGACAAGTCGGCACGGTGGTCGAGGTGTTGGGGCGTGGCCAGGCATTCGAGGTAGAGTTTGCTGATCGCCAGGGACACACTTATGAATCGGTGGGGTTGACGCCGGACCAGTTCATTGTATTGCGCTACGATCCCCTGAATCTTCAATCGACTGCCGAGCGGGTCCTTGCCTGATCTAATCAGCCTTCTCCTGTTTGGCATTATTTTTCTGGCCGCCCTCTTGCAGACCATCTCTGGCTTTGGCTTTGCGCTGCTGGCCATGCCGCTGGTGGCGTTGGTGATTGGGGTCAAGGAGGCCGCGCCGCTGGTGGCGCTGGTGGGCTTCACGCTCTACGCGGTCAACTTGACGCGCTATCGGCGCGGTTTCGACTGGCGGGTGCTGCCGCCGCTGGCTGCGGCCGCGGCGCTGGGGACGCCCGTTGGCGTCTGGGCGCTGAACTACCTGGACGAGACGCTGATCAAGTCGGCGCTGGGGGTGATCCTGATCGCTTATGCGCTGTACAGCCTGTGGCGGCCGCAGACTGCGCCGCTGCGCTCCGATCTGTGGGCCTGGCCGGCCGGCTTTCTGGCGGGCGTGTTGGGCGGCGCGTTCAACACCCCCGGCCCGCCGGTGATCGTCTATGGCAACCTCAAGCAATGGCCGCGCGACCTCTTCCGCTCGACCTTGCAGGCGCTCTTTCTCTTCAGCAGCAGCCTGGTCATCCTCTCCCACGTCGCAGCCGGCAACCTGACCACCGCGACCATCCCCACCTACCTGCTCCTTGTGCCGGCGCTGCTGCTGGGCGTCTGGGCCGGCGCGGCCATCGACCGCCGCATCAGCAACGAGCGTTTTCGCTTGCTGGTGCTGGCGCTGATCTTCGCCACGGGCGTGCTGATGCTGGTCTGAGAACACCAGGTGTACAATCAGTTGACAGTGGTGAGTGATGCGGGTATCATCCTGAAAATCAGTTTTGACAGAAACCATGCATGAGGAGATAGATCATGAATGCGACCGTTCAAGTGAGACAGCGTGGCACCCTGACTTTGCCGGTGGAACTGCGGGAGAAATACGGCATCCAAACGGGCGATACCTTTCGTCTGGTTGACCTGGATGGCATCTTTGTGTTGACGCCGATGGTAACCATGGTGCCAGAATTGGCGCGTGAGATTGAGCGCCTGCGGCTGGAGGCTGGCCTGAGCACGGACGAGTTGCTGGCGGGGCTGCGCGAACAGCGTGAGCGCTACTATGCTGAACACTACGCCGAACTCGCTTAAGCCGCGGGTTTTTATCGATGCCGACGTATTGTTTGCTGGCGCCGCTTCCCCCAATGAGCATGGCGCCAGCTTGGTGATCTTGCGCATGGCTGAGATTACGCTGATCGATGCCATCGCGTCGCAGCAGGTACTCACCGAAGTGGAGCGTAACCTGGCAGCCAAGATACCTGCAGCCCTGCCAGCCTTTCACCTGCTGGCAAATCGTAGCCTGCGTGTCGTGCCGGATCCTGAACCGCATGAGTTGTCCCGCTGGGCCGGTCAGGCCGATGAAAAGGATCTGCCGATTCTGGTCGCCGCGCTGCGGGAACAGTGTTCGTGGCTGGTCACACACAATGTGCGTCATTTTCAGCCGGGCCATCGTGCAATTGTCGTGTTGCGCCCCGGTGAGTTCCTCTGGCGAGTGCGTGAACAATTGGCTGCTCTCCCCAGATTCACCTGACACGATTGAATACCTGTCGTCTGTTGTCTGAGTTCACATCCCGTTC
>JACSRL010000064.1 GCA_014879765.1 Anaerolinea sp.
GCTCAGGATAGCACCCCCCTTCCCGAAGGCCCGGTGGTGGTGCGCATCTACTACGACGATCCGGCGCAGATCACCCTGCTCAGGCGCTACGACCTCTTCGAGTTCAACAACAAGAAGGAGCAGTATGTGCTGGCCGCGGTGGACCCGAAGCAGTTGCCGGAGCTGCGCAGCCTCGGCCTGCGCGTCGAGATCGACCCGGTGGAGACGGCCGCGTTCAACAGCCGGGAGCAGCCGCTGCCCGGCCTGAATGCCGGCATCCCCGGCTATCCCTGCTACCGCACGGTGGAGGAGACCTTCCAGACCGCGCAGAATTTGGCGGCCGCGTATCCGCAACTGGCCACCTGGGTAGATGCCGGCGATTCGTGGGAAAAAACCACCCCCGGCGGCCTGCCCGGCTTCGACATGGGCGTGCTGGTGCTGACCAACTCGGCTGTGCCTGGCCCCAAACCCAAGCTGTTCATCACCGCGGCGATCCATGCCCGCGAGTACACCACGGCCGAGCTGGCCACCCGTTTCGC
Organism: Anaerolinea sp.; assembly: GCA_014879765.1. Taxonomy (GTDB): domain Bacteria; phylum Chloroflexota; class Anaerolineae; order JAAEKA01; family JAAEKA01; genus JAAEKA01. The sequence continues at coordinate 519 of JACSRL010000064.1, forward strand.
CGAGATGTTGGTCGCCGGCTACGGCATCGATCCTGACGCCACCTGGATCCTCGACCACCACGAAGTGCATCTGATGCTGCACACCAACCCGGACGGCCGCAAGCAGGCCGAGACCGGTCTTTCGTGGCGCAAAAACACCAACCAGAACTACTGCGGCGCCACCAGCACCAGCCGCGGGGCCGATCTGAACCGCAACTTCGCCTTCCAGTGGGGCTGCTGCAACGGCTCAAGCACTTCCCCGTGCGACGAGACCTTCCGCGGCGCCAGCCCCGCCTCGGAGCCGGAGGTGCAGGCGGTGCAGAACTACATGCGCGCCATCTTCCCCGACCAGCGCGCCGACCCGCTGCCCTCGCCCGCGCCGGCCGACGCCACCGGCGTCTACATCGACATCCACAGCTACAGCGAGCTGGTGCTCTGGCCCTGGGGCTTCACCAACACCGTGGCGCCCAACGGCACGGCCTTGCAGACGCTGGGCCGCAAGTTCGCCTTCTTCAACAACTATGAGCCGGAGCAGGCCATCGGCCTCTACCCCACCGATGGCACCACCGACGATTTCGCCTATGGCGATCTGGGCGTGGCAGCCTACACCTTCGAGCTGGGCACCTCCTTCTTCCAGGCCTGTTCAACCTTCGAGAACACCATTCTGCCCACCAACATGCCGGCGCTGGTCTACGCGGCCAAGGTGGCGCGCACGCCTTATCTGACGCCGGCCGGCCCCGACGCCCTGAACGTGGCCGCGGCCCCTGCCACCATCACCGTGGGCGATCCGGTGGCGCTGACCGCCACCATCAACGACACCCGCTTCAGCAGCAACAACGGCGTCGAGCCGACCCAGCCTATTGCCGCGGCCGAGTACTATATCGACACGCCCCCCTGGCAGCCGGGCGCGGTGGCCCACGCCATGGCCGCGGCCGATGGCAGCTTCAACAGCACCATCGAAGGGGTGACCGCGACCGTCAACACCGGCGCGCTGGGCACCGGTCGCCACATCATCTTCGTGCGCGGCAAGGATGCAGGCAACAACTGGGGCGCGTTCAGCGCGGTCTTCCTGAACGTCCAGGTGTTGAGCGTCTCCCCGGCGGCCGTGGCCATCTGCACCCCGGCCAACGCCGCCTTCACGGTCAACGTCGGCTACAGCGGCTCGGTCAGCCTGAGCGCCAGCGGCAACCCGGCCGGCACCACCGCGACCTTCAGCCCCAACCCGGTCAACGGGCCGGGCAGCAGCGCCTTCACCGTGGGCAACACGGCCGCGGCCGCGCCGGGCACCTACGCCGTCAACATCACCGGCAACTACGGCGCCGGCTCGCAGACCAACACCGTGCAGCTCAGCGTGGCCAGCCAGCCGGCCGGCCAGCCGGCGTTGACCGCGCCGGCCAACGGCGCGCTGAACGTGATCGTGACGCCGACCTTCACCTGGAACGCGGCCAGCCAGGCGGGCAGCTATCGTTTCGACCTGGCCACCAACGCCAGCTTCAGCGCCATGGTACACTCAGCCACCGGCCTGACGGGAACCAGCTACACGCCGCCCATCACCCTCAACACCAGCGTGCAGTACTACTGGCGGGTCTACGCCGACAACGCCTGCGGCACGGCCGGCGCCTCGGCCACCTTCAGCTTCACCACCGTGGCCGCGCCTGGCGACTGCAGCCCCGGCAGCGCGCCCAACATCCTCTACACCAGCGGCTTCGAGAGCGGCCTGAGCGGCTGGACCACGCCGGCCGGCATGGGCGCCAACACCTGGGCCATCGCCACCGCCCTGCCGCACGCCGGCGCGCAGCACGTGCGCGGCGCGGGCACAGCCTCGGTCACCGATCAGCGGCTGGTGTCGCCGCCGGTGATTGTGCCCTCCGGCCAAAACCCGGTGGTGCTCAAGTTCTGGCACGTGCCCAACCTGGAGAACAGCGGCACGACGGCCTGTTACGACGGCGGCATCCTGGAGGTATCCACCAACGGCGGGAGCACCTGGACGCAGGTGCCCAACGCCAACCTGCTGGTGGGGCCCTACACCGGCGCGGTCTCCGGCAGCTTCAGCAACCCGCTGGCCGGCATGCAGGCCTGGTGCAGCGCCGCCACCACCACCTATCGCCAGACCATCGCCGACGTCAGCGCCTATGCCGGGCAGACGGTGCAGTTCCGCTGGCGCATCGGCACCGACAACGGGGTCGGCCGCACCGGCTGGGACGTGGACGATGTGACGGTGCAGTCGTGCCAGGTGACGACCTGCCCTTACGATGTCAACGGCGACGGCAGCATCGACATCGTGGACGTGCAACTGGTGGCCGGCGCCTTCGGCAGCAACAACCCGGCCTACGACTTCAACAACAACGGCACGGTGGATGTGTTGGACATCCAGCAGGTGGCCGTGCGCTGGCAGGTCGGCTGCTAACGTACACCTGCACATGCGTGCGGCGCAAGTGTCGAGATCGGGGCGGGTCGCGTGGTAGATCCGCTCCGGTCTCGACACCTGCACCTACGCTGGCCACCTCTGCCGTTCAGCCAGATTCAAACACACCCTAGCGAAATCAACGGACTGGCTCTTTTCGCGTTTGCGTCCCTGAACGCTGAATGCTATAATCTCGCAGTCCTGCAGCCCAGGACCCTTCTTCCCGCCAGCCCACTCCCGGGCACTATCTTTCCCCAAGGAGATGCATCGCATGAGTCGCCGACTACTCAATCTGTTGGTTGTGGCTGCTGTTGTCACTGCCCTGTTGGTTCCTGCTGTAGCGGCTGGAGCCACGCCCTTCGCCGACCCGGCGCCCACTGCATCCGGCCTCCAGGTGCGCGTCCCCAATTTTGCTTTCGACCCTCTGTTCGACGGTGAGCCGAAGTTGGCCAACGCCGAGCGCTTTGACGGCCAGGAAGCTGGCTTCCGGCTGGTTCAGTTCTATGGCGCGACTCAGGATGCCTGGCTGGACGGTCTGCAAGGGGCTGGTCTGAAGGTGCTTCAGTATTATCCGCACTACACCTATCTGGTGTGGGGATCGGACAGCGCGCTGCGCGCCGCCGAAAGCCTCGACTTCGTGCGCTGGAGCGGCAACTTCCACCCGGCCTACAAGATCAACAGCGACCTGGTGGGCCGCACAGGCGTGGTGAGCAACGTCGATGTCCTCTTCTACAACGACGGCAACACCAAGAGCACGCTGGACAGCCTGACCGCGCTGGGCGCCACCGTGGTCCAGGCCTACCCGGCCCAGCCTGACAAGGCCTTCTACGTGGCCGTGGTGGAGCTGGATGCCGCGGCCTTCGCTGCGGTCTCCCGCCTGGGCACGGTGCTCTGGCTGGGCTATTCACACCCTGTGCCGGTGCTGGACGATGAGATGTCGTCGCAGATCGTGGCCGGCAACTTCTCGGGCGCGGGCGTGCCCTTCACCGGCTACCTGGCGCACCTGGGCACGCTGGGCGTGAACGGCGCCGGCGTGCGCTGGGCCACCATCGACACCGGCGTGGACTACGACCACCCCGACCTGGGCCCGCGCGTCGTGGCTGGCTACAGCTTCCCCGGCACCTGCGCCGGCCCGGCCGGCACCGACTGCGCCGGCGGCGGCCACGGCACCCACGTCACCGGCATCATCGGCGGCGACGCCACGGCCGGCTTCGCCGACGCCAACGGCTTCAAGTATGGGCTGGGCATGGCCCCCAGCTACGATATCGTGGCCATGAACTCGCTGTCGGCCGCGGCCTGGCCGCCGGCCGGCGGCTGGCAGGAGCACAGCAAGCAGGCCCTGTTGCTCAACGCCATCGGCGGCAACAACTCCTGGACCACCGGCGAGGGCACCAACCACGGCTACCAGGCCTCCGAGCGCACCCACGATCAGATGGTGCTGGACGGCAACTTCGACACCGCCGCCATCGAGCCCTTCATCGAGGTCTTCTCGGCGGGCAACTCCGGCCCCGGCGCCAACACGCTGACCGCGCCCAAAGAGGGCAAGAACCTGATCATCGTGGCCTCCAGCATGAACTACCGGGTCGGCAACATCAACACCATCTCCAGCTTCAGCAGCCGCGGCCCCTCGGTGGACGGCCGGATCGTGCCGACCATCACCACCCCCGGCGAGCAGATCGCCTCGGCCCGCAACGACCTGGGCGGCTCCTGCTCCACCGCCATCGCCGGCACCAACAACCTCTACGCTTTCTGCTCCGGCACCAGCATGGCCGCGCCGCACGCCTCGGGCGCGCTCGTGCTGGCCACCGAGTGGTGGCGCGGCTTTAACGCCGGCGCCAACCCCAGCCCGGCCATGTCCAAGGCGCTGCTGGTCAACAGCGCCACCCCTATGGGCGTCATCCCCAACTTCAACGAGGGCTGGGGCCGCGTCAACATCACCAAGCTGATCCAGCCCGGCGTCAACGTGGAATACTGGGACCAGGCCTATGTCTTCGCCAACAGCGGCGAGCAGTGGACCATCAGCCTGGGCGTGGCCGACACCAACAAGCCGCTCAAGGTCACCCTGGCCTGGAGCGATGCGCCGGGCGCGGTGGGCGCGAACCCCTCCCTGGTCAATAACCTGGACCTGACCGTGGTCAACGGCGCCAACACCTACAGAGGCAACGTCTTCAGCGGCGGCTGGAGCACCACGGGCGGCGCGGCCGACGTGCGCAACAACCTGGAGAATGTCTACATCCAGAACCCGGCCGGCGGCGCCACCATCACCGTCGACGCGACCAACATCGCCGGCGACGCGGTGCTGGGCAACAACGACCTGACCGACCAGAATTTCGCCCTGATCTGCCAGAACTGCGTGCTGGCCCCTGACTACACCCTGAGCGCCACCCCGGCTGCGCTGGACATCTGCACGCCTGCCAACGCGGTGTATACCGTCAACGTGGGCAGCATCATGGGCTACAACACCCCGGTGACCCTGAGCGCCAGCGGCAACCCGGCCGGAACCACTGCCAACTTCAGCGTCAACCCGGTGACCCCGGCCGGCAGCAGCACGCTGACCATCGGCAACACCGGCGCGGCGGCCCCTGGCAGCTACACCGTCACCATCGACGGCAACGCGTCAGGCAACCTGGACTCCACCTCGGTGGGACTGAACGTGTTCAGCGCCGCACCGGCTGCGCCGACGCTGACCGGCCCGGCCAACGGTGCGCTGAACGTGCCGGCCGCGCCCACCTTCACCTGGAACGCCGTGCCCCAGGCCGCCAGCTACAACATT
>JACSRL010000114.1 GCA_014879765.1 Anaerolinea sp.
GCCCGCTGTGTACTCCGTCATCCATGTCGTATCCATTGTGTTGCATCGTCGTCACCTTGCTTTCATGCCGTGAAGCTGATTCAGGGATTGGAAATCCCTGTCTGACAGTACCAAGGCCCCTCAGGGCCTGGCGGAAGGGCATCGTCTCCGGTTCCGCAGCGCCTGAGGGCGCTTTGTACTGTCAGCCTGGGATTTCAATCCCTGGGCCACCTGGGATTTCAATCCCTGGGCCACCTGGGATTTCAATCCCTGGGCCACCCCACCAGCGCCTCCAACGGCAGCCCCTGCACAGCGCACAGCGCCACCACTCGCTGACTGTCGCCGGTCGGCGCCGTCTGGGCAAAGAGCACCTCACTCGTGTCTACCAGCGCCAACGACGCGGCGCCTTCGCCCAGCCCTAGCACCGCGCACGAAGACAGCACATCGTGCTCCAGGCTGTGCAGCCGCGTCTCGTCCCAGGCCAGAAAGGGACTGGCCGACTCGACCAGCCCGGCCAGCGCCTCCAACCGGGCCTGCGTATCGGGTAGGGCGTCAACCACCAACTGATCGACCGTCAATGTCCGTAGCGGCTCAGCGCAGCGCGCCTGGGCAAATGCCAGATAGACTCCCGCCATATCCTCCCCATCCGGGTCGCCGCCGGGCCAGCCGGATAGCCGATCGGAGCTGGCCGCCACCTCTGCCAACAGGTCAGGCAGTGCGCCGCGCATCTGGCGATAGAGCGCTTCCACCCTCTCCGGGGTCAGCGCCGACAGCTCCAGCCCGAAGCCCAGCGCGCCACAGGGCGCTGGAGGAATCGGCAGCAGACGCTCCATGGCCGCGGCCGCCGCCTGCTCCAGCCCGGCAATGCGCGCCGTCTGCCGGCCGGCCGTGGCAAGAACCTCCTCATAGGCCGTCGTCGCCAGGTCGCGCTGGAGCACCTCCAGCGCGATGGCGGTCTGGCGCAACAACAGCGCGGCATAGGCCGCCGCCAGCCGCTGGAGCTCTGGCATCGCCTGCGCCAGCCGCCACAGCCGGCCAGGTCGCAGCACCGTCGCCAGCAGAGAGCGCCAGGTGGGCTGCGGGAAGTGGCCGGCCGCGACGATCTGGTCCAACTGCCGCCCGACCCTCGCCAATTCCTGCTCGGTCGCCTCCAATGCACGCCAATGCTGGTCGCCTCTGGCGTCGCTGTCAGCCTGCGCCTGGACCAACCATTCCTTGGCGGCAACTGCAAAGGCCTTTGTCTGGGGCAACCGTCCGGCTGTGGGCTGGTCCAATCTCTGATCGATCGCCTGCCCTAACTGCTCACCCAGGCGCCGGCCCAGCTCGGCTGCGGCTTGATCCAGCCCGGGTCGCAGCGATACCAACCCCTCCAACCGCTCGGCCATCTGATCGTCCAGCGCCTGGCGCAAGTCATGGCCTGTTGTCCACGCAACGGACTGTTGCAGTGGACGCCACAGTCCGTGGAGGTCCAGATCCGCCGCGTGCAGCGTCTGCTCCTCCAAGGCAGCCGCGGTTGCGCCCGTGTGCTGCCAGAATGCCGCCGCCCCCCATCCTCCGCTCTCCGCTTCCTCTCCTCCCCTCTCTGGCGTCAACCACGTGGTGAGCATCTCTGTGGCCATCCGCCGGCTTACGTGCTCGATCAAATGTCCGGCCGGATAGACCCAGGAGGCCAGGCCGATGCCGCCGTAGCCCTGTACCCGCTCGCCCAGGCCCCAGGCCGGCGGCGCGCTTCCATCGCACAGACTGGCCAGCCCTGTAGCCGCCAGATGCATCAGAATCTCGGCTGCGAACTCGTTGCGTTCGTCTGCGGACCCCAGAGTCAGGCTCTGAGCGTTGAGCGCGCCCAGCAGGAAACACCCGCGGTCGAACGGCGGCCCCCAGCCCTCCACTGCCAGTCCGCCTCCTGGCTCGACAGGGGGATCCTGTTTGCCCGTCTGCATCTGTCCATCGTCCCAGCGCGTTGTGAAGCCGTCATGCGGGCCCATGAAACGATCCAGCGCCTGCAACGCGGCGCGGCAGCGGTGGGCGGCAGCCTCCACATCGAGCGTTGCGTCTGGGTGCGGCAGCAGCAACAAGCCGCTGGCTTGCGCAGCCGCGTTGAGTCGCTGGTGTATCAGATGGCGCGCCAGGTAGGCCACATCCAGCAAGCCAGCGCCGGCCAGCGGATCGTCCAGCGCGGCGATCAGGACGACGTCTAGCTCGGGACGCACCTTCAGCGGCGCAGCCCAGGTGTGTACAGCCGGCTGTACACGGGAGATGCGCAGCAATTGCTCCATCAGCGCGGCGACCAGCGGCTGCCCCGCCGCCAGCATAGCCCGCCGCGTGGCCTGATGGCTGGCCTGCCCATCGCCGCTGGCGTCTGTTTCGCCAGCCACGGAAACGATGCAGATCCCATCGGCGGCTTCCCCTGCCGTTCCATGCACGCCAGGCTCGCGGGTAACGATGGCCAGCGTCGCCAGAAAAGGACTGTTTTGGCCGCGTTCTGCCAGTCGTCGGTGAAAGGCGCCGGCAATAGCCAGCCCCTGTTCGCCCAAAGCAACCACCAGGGTGCGGCGCGGCGGTCGTGATCGGTTCGATGTTGCCATCTTCATACCTCCTGGGCAATGGGTCAGCATACCGCAGATTTCGCAAGTGGCAGGATGCAAGCAGACGCACTCTGCGCACAGATCGGCCACTTGCGAAATCTCGTTGACCATGTCACCCCATGCGGGCGGCTGCCCGCGCGTTGGCCTGGATCGCCTCGGCGTAGCGTCGCACGGCCAGCTTCAACTGACGCGTGCTGTCATCATCGCCCTCGCCAGGCGCATGATAGGCCGTCAGTCGCTCCAGCGCAGCCCGTGTCCCGCTGTGCTCGATCTCGCTCTCCACCCGGTCCAGGATCTCCTGAGCCAGGTCGGGGCGGCTGTGCAGCGCCTTGACCGCGTTGCCTACCCCTTGCGCCAGGCGCACATCGGAGGCCAGCGCATCGGCCGGGCGGTAGTAGAAGTAGACCCCGCGTGTGAACACTGGGCCGAAGACCAGCCCCAGCGCCAGAGCCAGTTGCGCATCGTCCCCTTCGGCCTGAAAGGCCGGCAGCGTGTGCAGCGGCCGGACTCGCCGCGCCCGTTCGTATTCGGCCACGTAGGCTGGCCAGGCTTGCAGCGCAGTGTACGGCGCGCCCACTGTCAGCGACAGCGCCAGGATGGTGTGCGGCGAGTGAATCGACACCAACTGCCGTGTGGCGCCGCGGAAGAGGGTGCGGGTGTGATCCGGCACGCCTACCACAGTGATCCGACGCAGGCTGGCATCGCCGCCCGGCAACCGGGTTTCGTCGATGTTCCAGGCTGGCCGCGCCTCATCCAGCAGCGCGGCCAGCCGCGCGGCCGGCGAAAAGTTGTCCCGTTCAGCCAGCGCCTGTTCCACCGACATGGCGCGCACCGTCGCGAAACCGTTGGCGGCGCCGGCCTGCTGCACGGTTGTAGCCAGCGTCGCCGGATCCATGCTGCGCCAGGCCGCAATGCCCTCGCGGCCGGCGTTGGCCAGCAACGTGTTCAAGCCTGCGTTCAGGCCTGGCGCATGACTCTGGTAGAGTTGGCGCAGATAGCCGTCGTCCAACAGGTTCAGGGCCGGGTGGCCGCGCCGCCGCTCCAGCCGGCCGCGCCGCTCGTTCGCCCGTTGCTCCAACAGAGTGGCCGCAGCCTCTAAACGCCCTTTCAACAGAGCCAGTTGGTGGCCTTGTTCGTCCGTCTCGCGCGCTAACCCAGTGGCCACGCTCAGGGCCTCATCCAGGGCGATCCCATCCAGGCGCGCGCTCAGCATGGCTTGGTTGGCTTGCAGGTAGCGATCCAACGCAGCGGCGACCCGCGTGCGCCGGAAGGGCCAGACCGCTTCAGGCGCACGGATCAGATCGCTGGTGGCCTGTTCCACCTCCTTTTCGGCGTCGCTATATTCGTTGCGCTTTTCCTGCGCACGGTTGGCGAACAGGGTTTGCAGCTCGCCCAGTCGTCGCGCCAACTCGGCCACGAATGCCTGTGCGCTGGCTACCCCCTGCTGTGGATCGTTGAGCACAGCGTAGGTTTGATCGCGCAACTGGCGCATGGCGTGATCCAGCAGCGCCTGTCCGTTGCGGCGCGCAGCGACGCGGAAGTCGCCGTCCACTCTCAGCCTGGCGTAGGTCTGCACGTACTGCATGGCTTCCTGAGCCGTCTGGTGTTCGGGGACGCGCTGCAAGCTGGCTGGCGCTTCGCTGACGGTCACGGCCAACGGCGCCCCGGTTTCGTCGCGGCCGATCTCGGCCAACAGCGTAACAGGCGCAAGCCCTTGTGCCTGAAGCCAGACCAGCGCCGCCTGGGCCCGCTCGGTCTGCTGCACCGGGGCGTGGCGCAGCAGACCATCGCGCAACAGCGTAAGGGTGTACTGCGCCGTGAAGAGGTCATACAACGCCTCGGCCGGAAACTCCAGCGCCGAGAGGCCCAGGCTGCCGAAGAAGGTGCCGTGGCCGTCGGTCGTGCGCTGGCTGAGCACCTCATCCAGGTTATCCAACTCTCCCTCGCCCTGTTCGCCCAGTTGGCTGGCAGCCATGACCAGTGTGGCGCGTGCGGTCATCTGGCATAGCTCCTCGGTGCTAACCCACACCCGGCCCCCTTCGTCCACCGCATCGACCAGCAGGTACATGTCGAAGGGGGGCCGTGCAGGTTCGATCACTGCGCCGTCGCGATAGCGCAGCGGTGTGCGCCCATTCGTGGTGATCGCCTCCAACTCCAACAGCGAGGCGACAGCGTTGGGCGCCAGGTTGGGGCCTTGCACGCCGCGAAACGCGCCTGGTAACATGCCGATGCCGATCACCGTGCAGGCGTCGCCCAAGGTGCCCAGCGCCTCCAGCTCGCTGCGCACCAACAGTCCCAGGTCGATGAACATGCCAGAGTTGGTGCCGCCGCAGATCGAGCCGATCTGGATCACCTTGATGCCGCGGCTGGGATCCATCACCAGGCTGTCGTTGCCCCGGTTGTCGCGTCCCGCCAGTTGCCAAAGGGCATTCTGGATCACTTTGCGCACCTGGGAGATGCGCCATTGCAGCGCCAGGTTGCCCACGGCGCGCACCTGCTTGGCCGCCCGCGCCGCGGCAATGGGGGGCAGATCGTGGATGCTGGGCAGCCGTTCCTCGATGGTGGGCAGGTTTTTAAGGTTCTGCTTGATGCGCGCTACCGGGATCGGGCCCAGACAGTGCAGCTCTGCGTCGCGCTCCAGCGCCACCGACCGGCCGTTCACCCGCAGCGATAAGTTCTCGTCATCGATGTCAAAGGCCAATAGCCGGATGCCGGCCGGCGCTTCGCCGAAAGCAGCAATCAGTTGCGCCTTCAGGGCCAGTACGCTGCGGTGGCCAATGCCGCCGGCGCCGATCATCAGGCAGGGTTGGGCCACGAAAGGCGCCGCGCCATTGCCCGGCTCTCCTGGCCAGTCCTGTACACCTGTTCGTCCGTTGTCCGTAGTTTTGTTGCCGTTCATGGTCGATCCTCCTGTGTTGTGAAGGCGGCCAGGGATTGGAAATCCCTGGCTGACAGTGCGAAGCGCCCTCAGGCGCTGGGGAGCAGGGATTGGAAATCCCTGGCTGACAGTGCGAAGCGCCCTCAGGCGCTGGGGAGTATGCAGGGATTGG
>JACSRL010000226.1 GCA_014879765.1 Anaerolinea sp.
GTGGCAGGGCAGGTGCTGGTCTTCTTCGCCGGGCTGCAACTGGCGGTGGCGCTCTGGCCCTGGCGGCCGGAGTACCGCGTGACTGACCCGGCCTACGCGCACACCCGCAACGGCGTGGATCTGGAGCGGGTGGCCTTTTTCTCCACGGCAGTCGTCACGCTGATCTCGTCGCTCTTCGGCGCGGTCGCCGGCTCGCTGTACGGCAACGGCTTCGTGACCGTCCTGGCGGAGAACATCGTGCGCCAGCCGCTCAAGACGCCGCTGGAGCTGGCGGTGATCGGCCATCTGCACATCATGCTGGAGCTGATCGCGGTCATGCTGACGCTGATCGTCGGCCGCTGGCTCGATTTCAAGGGCAAGCTGCACCACTGGGCCATGCCGCTGATGATCATCGGCACGCTGATCGTGGCCTGCGGCGTGTGGGCGGTGGTGCCCTTCGAGACCATCGCACACATCATCATCAACGTCGGCGCACTGCCCACGCTGTTCGCCTCCTGGCTGCTGGTCTGGTTTGGCTGGCGCAAGATCACGGCCGCGCGGCTGGCCGAGCGCGGGATCAAACAGGCCAGCTTCGGCCAGAAGCTTTCCGCGCTGCTGCACGATCCGCTCAAGTTCGGCATGTTGTGGCAGATGATCTTCATGAACGTGGTCGTCACCGCGGTGGGCATCTTCATGGCGATCCGGCTTGACAAGGCGATCCGCATCTGGTCGCTGCGCGATGAGCAGGTGAGCCTGACCGGCCATTGGCACATCCTGTCGGGGATCATCGCCACCATCATCCTGCTGCTCTATGCCGACATGGTGCAGCTCAAGGGCAAGACCCGGCAGTGGTTCGGCTGGAGCGTGATCATCGCCTCGAACATCGCGTTCGCGGCCGTGACGCTCTTCGAGACCAAGCGGCTCTACGTCACCGAGGCCGCCCAGCAACCGCTGGTGGATGTGGTGATGCTGATCAGCGACGCCGGCCTGGTGGTGGTGCTGATCGCCCTGGCCGCGCTGATGGTGTGGCGGCTGATCGACCTGTTCAAGCCGCGCGGACGGTGGACCGCAGAGGCAGCAGAAACCCGGCTGGAGGATGCGGCCGCGGAGGTGAAACCATGAAGACCAGACGATGGGCGATGGCCAACGGGCGGCGGCTGATCAAAAGTTGCCTCTGGGGCGCGGCGCTGGTGGCCCTGCTGGCCGGCTGTGTCCCCGCCACATCCCAATCCGCAGTTCCCGTCTGGGACACCGGCGTGAACCCGGACGCCTGGGCGCAGATCCCGGCTGGCACGTTCCACTTCGGCCAATTCTATGACACGGCAACCATCGAGGCGCCGTATGAGATGATGGTGACCAACGTGACCAACGCCCAGTTCGCCCGCTACCTCAACGAGGCGTTGGCCAGGGGCGCGGTCAAGATCGACGGCGATACCGTGGTTGGATACTACCCCGGGGACACCTTCCACGGTCACAAGCACGAGGTCGAAATCACCCCTGGCGACTGGTTGCACGTGCCGCTCGACGACCCGAGCCTGCGGCTGACCTTCGACGGCGCGACCTTTGGCGTGAAACCCGGCTACGAGAACCACCCGATGACCGTAGTGACCTGGTTCGGCGCCAGGGCCTACTGCGAGTTCTACGGCGGCCGGCTGCCCTCCGAGGCTGAGTGGGAGCGGGCCGCGCGCGGCGACGACAAGCGGCCGTTCCCCTGGGGCGACGAGATCGCGCTGAACAATGCCAACTTCTACGCCAGCCGCGACCCCTTCGAGGCGGCCGCCGGCAAGCAGGGCGACACGACCCCGGTGGGTTTCTACAGCGGCCAGAGCTATGGCAGCTACCAGACGCTGGATTCCGCCAGCCCCTACGGCCTGTACGACATGGCCGGCAATGTCTGGCAGTGGGTCAGCGACCTGACCGAAGGGATCCATGACCGCATCCTGAAGGGCGGCAGCAAGGGCGAGTACGGCTACAACCTGCGCATCTGGTCCCGCAACGCCGCCCGGCCGGACTACGTGAGTCCCAGCGTGGGCTTTCGCTGTGTGAGGTAAGCCGCGATGCGCTCAATCCGCCGCTTCTGGCCGCTGATCAAGGAACTCCAGACCGGCCTGCTGCTCTTCACCGGCCTGGCGGGGTTTTTGAGCGCCGCGCCGTTGGCCGGAAACGGGCTGACCTTGCTGGCCTTGGCAGGCAGCCTGTTTCTGGCCATCAGCGGCAGCACGGTGTTAAACATGGCCTACGATGCCGACATCGACGCCGTGATGAAGCGCACCTGCTGGCGGCCGCTGCCGCGGGAACTGGTGACCGTGCGCGAGGCGACCCTCCTCGGCGCGGCGATGGCGGCCCTGGGCGTCGGGTGGGCGCTGCTGTTGGCGCCGCTCTACGGCCTGATCGTGTTCGCCGGGATCTTCTTCGACGTGGCGGTCTACACCGTCTGGCTGAAGCGCCGCACCCCCTACGCGGTCATCATCGGCGGGCTGGCCGGCGGGATGCCGGTGTTGGCCGGCCGGACGCTGGCCATCGGCCAGATCGACCTGGTGGGCCTGCTGCTGGCCTTGGGCGTGCTGCTGTGGATCCCCACCCACATCATGACCTTTGCCATGCGCCATTTCGACGACTATCAGGCGGCCCACGTGCCCACCTTTCCGGCGGCCTATGGCTTTTATGCCACGCGGGTTGTCATCGCGGTCTCCAGTCTGGCCGCAGCGCTGGTGATGGGCTGGGCCGCGGCCGTCATCGGCGCGGCCGTGGGCCTGCTGGCCGCGCTGAGCGTCCTGGGGCTGGGGCTGTTGGGGCTGGCGATGCTGGGCATCGTGCGCCCTTCGCCCCAGGCCAGCTTTGCGCTGTTCAAATACGCGTCGCTGTACATGGGCGTCGCCATGCTGGTGATCGCGGCGGCCGTGTGATCCGATTTCTCTTCATTTTCACGAAGGAATCTCCAAGATGACTCCCCAACCTCTTTCTCCGGGCGGCAAGACGCTGCGCGTGGTCGCCATCGTCCTCTTCGCCGTGGCCGCAGTCTTCAACCTGCTGGGCGGCATCGGCACCTCATGTGTGGCGCTCAACCCCACGCGCTGGGGCGAGAGCATGGCACAGCTCGCGCGCTTTCAATGGCTCTACATCGTGCTGATGGCCGGCGCGATCGTGGTCGCGGCCTGGGGCATCGTCGTGACGGTGGGCCTGGCGCGCGGCCGGCGCAACGCCTACCGCAATGCCCTGTGGGTGCTGCTGCTCAGCGTCATCCTGGCTGGCATACAGACCTACGCCTCCATCGCGCTGCGCGGCAAGGGCGCGCCGCAGAACATGCGCTTCTATCTGACCGCCCTGGTGCTGGTGGTCTTCCTGCTGCTGCGCCTGCCCCCGCTCTGGCGGCTGATCCAGGGCTTCGACGGCGGCGGCCAGGGCAACTGGCGCACGCCCACCGGCCTGGCCGCGTTCATGGGCGGGCTGATCGTGCTGACCACACCCCTCTGGGCCACGCCGACGCACATCGGCCCCGACGGCGCGAACTGGGTGAACGTCCTGCGCACGCCTCTCCTGGCCGGCGGTGTGCTTCTGACCCTGGCCGGCGTGGGGCTGTTGCGTCGGGCCAGCCGCGGCCCGCGCCGGGTCCGCACGCCAGAGGCCACCCCGCGCGTGGCCCGCAGGTCAGTGAGCCCGTGACCCATGCGCGGTGAGTAGAAGGGCGGGGCAGGTTCAATCGATGCATAGCAAATTCGCCTCAGGGCTGGCAGCCCTGAGGCGAGGCTTTTTTGACGCCACCGCGCGCCTAGCATACTCAATGAAGGCAGCGGCGCAGTCGTGCAAAGGGCAGCGCACAAGAAAATCCCGGTTTCCCAACGACTGGCTAAGCAGTTGCCGCATGAGAAACATCACCCGCGATGGATCACCCCATGAACACCATCAAGTCCAAACAGCGCGTCGCCGACCAAGGCGAGGTCTTCACCTCGCCTTGGCTGGTGGAGTCGGTGCAGATGAACCAGGCCATCTTCGCCTTCCGGCGCTACGAAGACGCCTCGCTGCGCTACACCGGCATCGACAGCCATCCGCGGCTGACCCACTACGGGCTATATGACACGGTGGTGGCGCGGGAGTGACGCGCGGTCATGCGAATCCAATAGGGTATGTTTGAATCTGGTTGAACAGCATAGGTGGCCAGCGTAGGTCGAGTAGGGCCAGGCGGCGTTTGTCTCGCAAATAACTTGAGCGCAACCAGCTCCTGGGCGCCGAAAGTTGCCGCCTGGCCCGTACACCTGCACCTGCGCTGCACTCCGGTGTAAACGCTTACGTTTATGCAGGTGTCGAGACCGAAGCGGGTCTACTGCGTGACCCGCTCCGGTTTCGATACGCTGGAATTGATTGTCCTCATGTGACGCGTGTTACCTCAACCCGCTACTCAACCTACGCTAACCAACTCGTTTCAAACACCCCCAATTCAATAGGTGTGCAGCATATTTTTGACAGATATAAGCCAATGGATTACATATAGTACAGATCATGAATGACGTATTTCAAAGCATCAAGCAAGGCTTAACCGAGGCGATTGAATTTGCCCAGGGGCAGACCACCGGGGCAGTTGTGCATGAGTTTGCGCCGCTGGACATCAAAGCTGTGCGAACAAAAGTTGGCATGACCCAGGCGGAGTTTGCAACGACGTAATGACATGGTTCGCATTCCTGCCCATCGCCAACCCACGCCGCCCGGCGAGATGCTTCTGGAGGAGTTCTTGCTGCCGATGCGGATCACACAGCGCCAACTCGCGGATGCCATCCATGTCCCTTACCAGCGGATCAATGAGATCGTCAATGGGCGACGCGGCATCACGCCGGCAACGGCCTTGCGGCTGGCGAAGTACTTCGAAGTATCGCCAGATTTCTGGATGAATCTCCAGTTGCGCTGGGATCTGTACCAGGCCCAGCAGTCAGAGAGCAATGAGCTGATGATGATCCAGCCTGCCCGGTTAGCTCATGCGGGCGCGTGAGCCGCGATGGATCACCCTATGAACACCATCAAGTCCAAACAGCGCGTCGCCGACCATGGCGAGGTCTTCACCCCGCCCTGGCTGGTGGAGGCGATGCTCGACCTGGTGCGGGAGGAGACGGAGCGCATCGACGCCCGCTTTCTGGAGCCGGCCTGCGGCAGCGGCAATTTCCTGGCGCCGATCTTGCGGCGCAAGCTGGCGGCCGTGCAGCTCAAGTATGGCCGCTCCGACTTCGAGCGGCGCTGCTATGCGCTGCTGGCGCTGATGTGCATCTATGGCATCGAGCTGCTGGCGGACAATATCGCCGAGTGCCGCGCCAACATGCTGGAGATTCTGGCCGAATACCTGAGCCTGGATGAGACGGACGAGCTCTACCGCGCCGCGGCCGGCGTGCTGGCGCAGAACCTGGTGCACGGCGACGCACTGACCATGCGCACCCACGACGGCCAGCCCATCACCTTTGCCGAATGGGGCTATCTGGGCAAGGGCCGGTTTCAGCGCCGCGACTTCCGCCTTGACACGCTCACGCTGTCCTCCACCTTCAGCGCCGAAGGCTCGCTCTTTGCCCACCTGGGCAAGCATGAGATCTTCACGCCAACCCGAACCTGGCCGCCCATGACAGTGAGCGAACTGGCGGCCGCGCTCGGC
>JACSRL010000371.1 GCA_014879765.1 Anaerolinea sp.
CTCCCTCAGGGCCTGATCCCCAGCGGCTGAGGCCGCTTGGTACTTTAAGCCAGATGGTTTCAACCTCTGTCTCCCTCTAAACCCAAAAGCTATGGACCCCAACATCCCCGAATCCATGAGCGAGAGCGTCGAGATGTACCTGTTGCGCATCGCGCTCTTGCAGGAGGACGACCATCCCGTGCCCATCTCCGCGCTGGCAGAGGAGATGGCCGTCTCGCCGGTCTCCACCAACCAGATGTGCCGCAAGCTGGAAGAGCGCGGCATGGTACACTACGAGCCGTACAAAGGGGTCACGCTGACCCTGCACGGCGAAGCGGTGGCCATGCGGGTGCTGCGCAAGCGCCGGCTGTGGGAGGTCTTTCTGGCGGAGCGGCTGGGGCTGGAGCCCACCCAGGCTGAGGAGATCGCCTGCCGCTTCGAGCATGTGACTCCCGACGGGCTGGCCGAGCGGCTTTCTGGCTATCTGGGCAACCCGACGCTCAGCCCACAGATGGAGCCGATCCCCGCCAGCCTTGGCGCGGCGGTGCGCCGGCCGCGGCTGGCGCTCAGCGCGCTCAGCCCAGGTCAGCAGGCGCAGGTCTGCCAGATCAGCGTCGATGGCCCGGTGCGCGATTTCCTGCGCACACGCGGCCTGGCCCCCGGCGTGACCTTCAGAGTGCTGGCCACGGCCGGCGATGGAGGGCTGTTGCTGGAGACCGCGCACGGCGCGCTGAATCTGGCGGCTGATGTCGTGCAACTGGTGGAGGTGACGCTGGCGCGTGGCCCGGCGGGGCCGGCTGTTGCCCCGACCAGCCCTGTGGGCGAGCCGTCCGCCTAGGCAGTAACCAAAAACACCGGAGACGTTCAACGTCTCCGGTGTTTTTTTATCCAATGGTCTGCGCGGTCGACTCAACAGACGCGCACATCCTTCACCTGCAACGCCAGCGGCGCCAGCACGCTGCGCAGGGTCGCCTCGTCTGGCCCGGCCACCTTGAACATCAGCTCGGAGGTGCTGGGATCGGCGCCGGCGAAGGTGCCCAGCGCGATGATGTTGCCTCCGGCCTCGAAGATTGCCTGGCTCAGCTCGGCGATCTCGCCGGCGCGGTTGGGCACCAGGACGCTGGCCCGCACCCCCATCTGCCGCGCGCCCAGCATCTCCAGCATGATCTTGAACAGGTCAGTCTCGGTGATGATGCCGACCACCTTGCCCGCGCGCACCACAGGCAGGCCGCCGATCTTGTTGTCGATCATCACCCGGGCCGCCTCCTCGATAGGGGTGTCCTCGGAGATGGTCATCACCTTCTTGCTCATCACCTGGCTGATTTTGATCTTGCTGACCAGGTAGTTGATCTCCCAGACGCTGAGCAGGGTGGCTTGGGTGGGGGAGGCGTTGAGCAGGTCGCCCTCAGTCACGATGCCGACCAGCTTGCCATCGTGGATCACCGGTGCGCGGCGGATACGCTCGCGTCGCATGAAGGCCTGAGCATCCAGCGCGGACATCTCAGGGGAGACAGTCAAAACAGGGTGGGACATGCGTTCACCGACTAGCATGGGACCTCCTACGGAATCGCGTGCTGGGCTTGGGAAGTCGTCGCTCCAAGGCGGCAATTTCCCAAGCCCTGGGCTGAACAGTTATGTTTCGCTCTCTAATTGTGGCTTGCGGAACGCGCGGCGGGCTTTCAACGCTTCGATCACGGCCGGAATGACTGAGATAGCCACGATGGCAACGATGACCAGCTCGAAATTGCGCTGCACGAAGGGAATGTTGCCGAAGAAGTAGCCCAGCGCCGTGAAGATGGCCACCCACGCGATGCCGCCGATGATGTTCCAGCGCAGGAAGAAGCCGTAGTGCATCTGGCTGACGCCGGCCACAAAGGGGGTGAAGGTGCGCACGATGGGCACAAAACGGGCCAGGAAGATGGCCTTGCCGCCGTATTTGTCGAAGAAGGCGTGGGTACGCTCCATGTGCTCCTTCTTGACCCATTTCACCTCGCCCGAATAGGCTTTGCTCCCCACGCGGTGGCCGATCCAGTAGTTGAGGGTGTCGCCCAGAATGGCTGCGAGGGAGAGCAGGATGAGCAGGGCCCAGACGTTGAGCGCGCCGCGCGCGGCAAAGGCGCCCGCGGCAAAGAGCAGCGAATCACCTGGCAGGAAAGGCATCACCACCAGGCCGGTCTCGACGAAGATGATGGTGAACAGCACCGCCAGCGTCCACGCGCCATACTGGACGATGAGTTCGTTCAGATAGGTGTCAACGTGCAGAAGAAAATCAATAACTTGTCCAATCAGATTCATGTGTCTCTCGTTCGGCTGAAGCGAAATCGTAACGGCTCAGCCAGGCGGTGGGCGCTGCGGCGCGCCTCCGTCTGCCCACGCGGTCAGATGACCAGGCCAGTTCGCCGTTCAGACCAAAGCGCCATTATAGCATCAGGGCAAGCCAGGCACAAACGCTGACGGGCCTCAGGTGAGCAGGGCGCGCAACTGGGGCAGCACGGCCTGCGTCGCGGCATAGCCGTGCTGCAGCAGCTCATGGTAGCGGGGATAGAGGTAGTCGGTCTCCGCCAGGTCCGGCTCCACCACGATATCGGCCCGATCGGGGGAGTCGCTGGCCTGCATCACCAGCGCGCTCAGGGCCGCGCTGCCGGCCCAGAAGAAGTTGGAGGGCACGCGCCCGGCCACCGGCATGATGTTGACCGCCAGCACCACGTCCGCGCCCATGTCGCGCAGAATCTGGATCGGCAGGTTGTTGCTGGCGAAACCATCGCACAGCAGCCGGCCGCGCCAGCGGGTGGGCGCCACCACGCCAGGCACCGAGGCGCTGGCCCGCACCGCGCGGGCCACCCGGCCGTGGGTGAGGACGATGCGCTCGCCGGTCGTCAGGTCGGTGGCGCCGATGGCCAGCGGCAGCGCCAGCTCGTCAAAGGTGAGGTCCCCAACGGCGCGGATCATAAACAGCTCCAGCTTGTTGAAGTCCACCAGTCCCAGCCGGCTCAGCCCGCGGCGTCCCGGCAGCGGCAGAATCGGCGTGGCCACCTTGGGCCAACTGAAGGAGCTGGCCAACTGCAACATGCCGGCCAGGTCCAGCCCGGCGGCATAGGCCGCGGCCACCATGGCGCCGGAGCTGACGCCGCTGACGAAGTCGGCGCGAATGCCGGCCTCTTCCAAGGCCTGGATGACGCCGACATGGGCGCGCCCGCGCGCCACGCCGCCCGACAGCGCCAGGCCCAGCCGTTTGCGCGGTTGCCAGCTTGCCAATCTACCAGTCAATCGATCGCCCTTCATAGGCGTACATGAACAGCTTGGCCAGGTCATCGCTGTCGGCAAAGCGGGCGTTGAAGAAGAGCTGATTGTCGGCTTCGGCGTTGGCCACCAGCTTGGGCAGCGCCTGCTCGAAGGCGTCGCGGTCGATGCCCAGCGCCTGGATGTTGGTGGCGAAGTCCACGCTGGCTGACAGCTCGCGGATCGCGCCGACCAGCGCGGCCGCGCCGGTGGCCTCGTCGTCGGCCGGCAGGCGCAGGAAATGGGCGATGTCGGCGTAGCGGGTGCCGCCGCCGTTGGCCGTGAACTCGACGACGTAGGGCAGGAACAAGCCCACCGAGCGGCCGTGGGGCACGTGGAAGACTGCGCCCATGGAGTGGCCCATGGCGTGGGCCAGCCCCAGCATGGAGTTGCCGAAGGCGATGCCGGCGATGGCGGCCGCGTTGTGCATGTGGCCGCGCGCCTCGGCGTCGGCGCCGTCGG
The DNA here is from genome assembly GCA_014879765.1 of Anaerolinea sp. Taxonomy (GTDB): domain Bacteria; phylum Chloroflexota; class Anaerolineae; order JAAEKA01; family JAAEKA01; genus JAAEKA01. Next base: position 3,721 of record JACSRL010000371.1, read on the forward strand.
TGTAGGCCCGCGGCAAATAGCGCAGCGTCAGCTCCACCGCCTTGAGGGCCATGCCGTCGCTGAAATCGTTGGCCAGGGTGTTGGTGTAGGCCTCCACCGCGTGGGTCAGCACGTCCAGGCCGGTGTCGGCGGTGATGCGGGGCGGCAGGCCCAGCACCAGCGACGAGTCGACGATGGCCAGGTCGGGCAGCAGCTCCGGCGTGCCCATGCTGAGCTTCATCTGCAACTCGGTGTCGGTCAGCACCGTGGCCCAGGTGGCCTCGGAGCCGGTGCCGGAAGTGGTGGGGATGGCGATCAGCCGCGCCTTCTGGCGCAGGCCGTACTCCTCCATGGGGTTGATGGCGGTGGGGTCGGCGTCGGGCTGTTCGTAGAGCAGCCAGGCCGCCTTGGCCGCGTCCATGGCCGATCCGCCGCCCAGGCCGATGACCCAGTCGGGCTCATAGGCTGCCATCTGCTCGGCCGCCCGCCGCACCGTTTGCAGCGAGGGGTTGGGCTCCACCTCGGCGAAGACTGCGCTCTCCAGGCCGGCTGCAGCCAGGCGCTGCTGCACCTGTGCCACGAAGCCAAAGGCCATCATGTTGGCGTCAGTGACAAAAAAAGCGCGTTGGCCGCGCAGATTTTCCAGATACTCCAGGGCGTCATCGCCAAAAATCACTTTGGGGCTATGAAAGATCCACATGGTTTTTCTCCTGCTGCTTGCACACGTCGGACGACTGCAACGGTTCAGCCGACCATTCGGAAACCGGGTTTTCTCGTGTGTTGACGGTAAAGGGCTGCGCGCGCAAGACTCACAACTTCCGAAGTCTCATCGGTTCAACCCGTTTTGGCATTAGAAACGTAACTGCTCAGGCGCCAGGCACTTTTGAGGCGATTTGCAGACAGAATTACCTCCGACGACGCTGCTGCAAACGCAGATTCAAGTGCCTGGCACCTGTGGCTGAGCAGTTACTTAGAAACCGGGTTTTTGTCTTGCAGACCAAGGTCATGGCGCCATGAAAGGCCGTTGCGCGGACGAAAACCATACCTGCACGAGAAAAACCCGGTTTCTGAACGACTGGCTGAGCAGTTACCACACCCTATCCAGATCCACCTGCACCGGTCAACTGGGGAACTCGGTGGGCACGGTGGTGGCGCTGTTGACCAGCTCCTGCGCGGCCTTGACCGACTTCAGCACTTTGGCCATGTTGCCCTTGAGCTTGAGCTGGCGGGTGATCAGCGCCTGGATCGGATCGACCTTCTTCTCGATGACCTTCTTCCAGGCTGGGACCTTGCCGCTGACCTCGAACTCCGGCGTCTTGCTGGCCGGATCGGCGATGACATACGCATCGCGGCAGTCGCCGTGCCACAGATCCAGATAGATGGTGCGCTGCTCGCCGTTGGCCATCTCGGCGATGAAGTAGAAATCGCCCTCCCAGGTCTCGGCGGCAGCCTTGTAGGCCGCGCTGCTGTTGAGGGCATCTTTGAATGCTGCCGTCCATTCGTCGGACAAAAACGGTATCGCCATAGATCATATCCTCCTGTGGATTGTCTGCGAACAGTTATGACGCACTGCGTCGAGTCGGTGCAAGCACTATACCACGAAACAAAGGGCTGGGCAAAACGGGGGGCGGAGTTGAGGTGGCAGGTTGCAAGTGGCAGGTTGCAGGCTGCTGGACACTGATCGAACCGTTGCGCACAGCAAGGTTCGCGAGTGACGGGTTTGTGGGTTACAAGTGGCAGGTAGCGCGTTGGCGACCGGTCGTGTGCTGTGTTACAATTGCTGCAACGACAACAACCTCACCCCCCGCGGAGTTCGCATCCCCCGATGCGAACTCCGCGGGGGGTGAGGTTGTTGTCGTTGCAGCAATTGTAACACAGCACACGAC
>JACSRL010000354.1 GCA_014879765.1 Anaerolinea sp.
GGCCCGAGCAGGACGGGCACGGTCAGGAGACCAGCCCGAGCAGGACGGGCACGGTCAGGAGACCGGCCCAAGCAGGACGGGCACGGTCAGGAGACCGGCCCGAGCAGGTGTCTTTCTGGATTCATCATTCATCATTCATCATTCATCGTTCTCTTCCCCCCTCCTCGTCGCGCAGGCGCCGTCGCTCCAGCCGCCAGATGCGGCGCTGCTCGGCCTGTTGATAGCGCCGTTGCTCGGCCTCGCTTTCGGGCGTCAGCGGCGGCACAGGCACGCGCTGGCCGTCGGCGTCCAGGGCCACGAAGGTCAGGTAGGCGGTGGCCGTGTGCCGGCGCTGGCCGGTCAGCGGGTTCTCAGCCTCGATCCGCACGCCGACCTCCATGGAGGTGCCGAAGGCCCGGTTGACGTGCGCCTTCAGGATCACGATCTCGCCCACATGCACCGGCGCCATGAAGTGCAGGTCGTCCATGGAGGCGGTGACCGCGATGTTGCGGGCGTGACGCATGGCGGCCACCCCCGCGGCAATGTCGATCCAGGCCGCCACCTGGCCGCCAAAGACGGTGCCCAGCGCGTTGGCGTGCGAAGGGAGCACGATTTCGGTCATTTCCACCGCCGAAGCGGCGGCCGGCTTAGCTGTGTTTGACATCGTTTTCAACTTCCAAGGAGTGAGCCATGCAGCAGATTGTCGAGTGTGTACCCAATTTCAGCGAGGGCCGGCGTCAGGAGGTGATCGACGCCATCGTCGCGGCCATCGCCGCCGTGCCGGGAACCAAGGTGCTGGACGTGCAGTCGGACGCGGACCACAACCGCACGGTGGTGACGTTCGTGGGCGAGCCGGAGGCCGCGCTGGAGGGGGCCTTTCAGGGCGCCCGCCAGGCCGCCGCGCTGATCGATCTCACCGTGCATCGGGGCGAGCACCCGCGCATGGGCGCCACTGACGTGATCCCCTTCATCCCGGTGCGCGGGGTCAGCATGGAGGAGTGCGTGGCGTTGGCGCGGCGGCTGGGGCAGCGCATCGGCGACGAGCTGGCGCTTCCCGTCTATCTCTACGCCAAGGCGGCCACCCGCCCGGAGCGGGAGAGCCTGCCGGCCGTGCGCAAGGGGGAGTTCGAGGGCATCCGCGAGCTGATCGGCAGCGATCCGGCGCGCACGCCCGACTTCGGGCCGCGCCAGATGGGGCCGGCCGGCGCCACAGCCGTGGGCGCGCGGCCCTTCCTGATCGCCTTCAACGTCTATCTCAACACCGCCGACGTGGAGATCGCCAAGAAGATCGCCAAGACGCTGCGCTTTTCCAGCGGCGGCCTGCGCTACGTCCAGGCCATGGGGGTGCTGGTGGAGGGCCAGGCGCAGGTGTCCATGAACCTGACCGACTTTCGCCAGACGGCCATGCACACCGTGCTGGAGATGGTGCGCCGCGAGGCGGCCCGCTATGGCGCGGCGGTGACGCGCAGCGAGTTGGTGGGCATGTTGCCACAGCAGGCGCTGATGGATGCCGCCTGCTGGTACCTGCAACTGGACGGTTTTAAGCCAGATCAGGTGCTGGAGAACCGGCTGATGAGCTGACGCCGCTGCACGGTACAAGTACGGTGAATGGAATTCACCGGCTGACAGCACGAAGGCCCCTCAGGGCCTGGGAATCGGCCCCGGCCGCTGGGGCCGATTCGTCTTTTCAGGCTGCATCCCCCTCACGCTCTAGTTGCAGCTCCATCTCCTCGATCACGCCCAGGATATCGGTGCGGGAGACGATGCCGACCATGCGTCCGCTGTTGTCCACCACCGGCAGCGGGTTGGAGCGGTTGCTGACCATCACCGTGGCCGCGTCTTCGATGCTGGCGTCAGGGCTGATGGTGTTGACCGGGGTGGTCATGATATCTTCGGCCGTCACACCGGTGATGCGCCGCAGACTTTCCTTGTATTCTTTTGTGCCCAGGGGCAGGTAAGCGCCCAGCAGAGGCAGAAAGGCCGGCATCTGCGGCCGGGCATGGCGCTTGACCATATCCAGCTCGGTGATGACGCCCACCAACTCACCTTCGGAATCGACCACCGGCAGGCCGCTCAACTGATGTTCCCGAAAGACGCGCGCGATCTGGCCAACCCGCATATCGGTGCGCACACTGACGACCTCGCGGGTCATGATATCTTCGACGTTCATCTGACCTCCATAATGTCTCGAAAACAACGGCCCCAGCCAAACGCTGGAGCCTATTGAGGTGGGCCCCCCCGGATTCGAACCGAGGACCAACCGGTTATGAGCCGGCCGCTCTAACCGCTGAGCTAGGGGCCCGCTGAGCGGGCGAAGGGGATCGAACCCTCACGACCAGCTTGGAAGGCTGGGGCTCTACCATTGAGCTACGCCCGCAGACAGGTCGGGGCGAGAGGATTTGAACCTCCGACCTCATGGTCCCAAACCATGCGCGCTACCCCTGCGCTACGCCCCGAGACGCTGGCATTGTACCGCATCGCGGCGCAGCCGTCAAACTGCTCGCCGCTTGCAAGCATCCATCAAGGGCTGGCTCGGTCAGGAGACCGGCCAGAGCAGCGCGGACGACACCGTCAGCGACCCCAGTCCAACTGTGCCTCGTACCAGTCGGGCAGCGCGCCCGGCAGCGCCAGCGCCAGCCGGCTCTGCCGGCTGGCCACATCGACGATGTAGATGCCCCAATAGCCGTCGCGGTTGGATAGATAGGCCACCTGCCGGCCATCGGGCGACCAGACGGGGTGGACATCGACGCCGGGGCTGGAGACCAGCGTGGCCACATTGCCGCTGGCCAGCTCCAGCACGAAGATGTCCCAACTGCCCCCCCGTTCGGCCGAGGCAAAGGCGATGCGCGCCCCGTCGGGCGACCAGGAAGGCATGGAATCGCCCGGCACATCGGTGACCTGGCGTGAGTCGCCGCCGCCGGCGTTGATCAGCAACAGCCCACAGCGCCCCGTGGCCGCGCCGCAGCCCTGATAGGCGATCAGCCCGCTGCGCGGCGACCAGGCTGGCCAGCGTCCGTAGTCCAGAAAACGGTCATCGCCGCCGGCCGCGCCCACGGTGTAGACCCGCCAGCGCCGGTCCCCCTCGCGGTTGGACTCGAAGGTGATCTGGCTGCCATCGCCGGACCAACGGGGGTGGGCGTCCTCGAAGAAGGTGGTCAGCCGGCGCCGATCGGCGCCGTTGGCCGACATGACCGCCAATCCCGTCTGATCGCTGCGCTCAGAGCGCGCGGCGATGAACTTGCCGTCGGGCGAGTAGACCGGCTGCGAGGCCCCCTCGGCCACCGTTTGCGGCTGGCGTTCCCCCTGCAAGGGGAGGCGGTAGATCGTCCAGCGGCTGAACTGCGGGTCGAAGGTGCTGAAGATCAGCCGGCCGGAGCCGGCCGCGGCCGGCGCGGTTTCGTCGCCGGGCTGCGCCGTTTCCTCCCCCAGCACCACCGGCGGCTGCTCGCACCAGGCCTGCGCCTGCTGGCGCTTGGCGCTGAGCTCGTCGCTGCTGCCGCCGGCCAGCGCGGCGTCGAAGCGTTCGACAGCCGCGCACCAGTCGCTTTCGCCGACCAGCGAGTCGCCCCACGCCTCGTAGGCTGAGTGTAGACGCCGCTTGACATCCAGGAAGCCAGGCTGGCGCTCCTCGATGGCCTGCAGGTTGCCGACCACCCCTGGCCAGTCCAGCCGCCAGCGCCCCAGCGCATCGACGTAGAGCGCGATCAGCTCGCGCGTGGTCTTGAGTTCCTCGTCATCGGGCCGGATCACCAGCGCCTGATCGAAGGAGCGCAGCGCCTCCTCGAAGCGTTCATCGTTGACGAAGGCGCGGCCCTGTTCCACGTAGGCGCTGAAACGCAGGGCGCGCACCTGCTCCGGCTGATAGGTGGCATCCAGCGCGGTCAACTGGTTCAGCAGGAGGATGGCCTGCGGCCAGTCCCTGCCGGCCAGCGCAGCCTCGGCCCGCTCGAACAGGCTGTCGGTGGGCAGCGCCAGGAGCTCGGCGGTGGGCAGCGGCGTCGTCCCGGCCGGCGGCACCAGCAGCAGCGGCGCCACCGAGGGGGTGGGCTGCGGCGTGGGGTTGGCCTGCAGCTCCTGCAGATAGCCCTGCGCGGCGCTGTTGTTGGGGTCAAGCTGCAAGACCAGCTCGAACTCGGCCGCGGCCTGCTCCAATTGGCCGGCCGCCCGCTGTGCCAGGCCCGCGCTGAGCCGTTGGCTGATCTCGGTCTCCAGGGCGACCTGCCGATCGGCCAGGCCGCTGCTGAAGCCGGCCAGCGCGACCGCCAGCAGTCCGGCCAGCGCCAGAATAATCAACAGCGCGGCGGCGGCCAGCCAGCGAGCGCCTGGCCCGCGCCAGGTTCGTCGAAGCCAGCCGCGTCGGGGGGAGGGTGATGGTGTGGTCATAGGCGTTGCTCGAAGTGTAACACCACCTCGCCGGACTGGTCAAAAAAGCGCACGACGACGCGGCCGGCGCCGTCGGTTGCCGCCAGCTCACGCCGCCAGGGCTGCGCTGGGCTGATGGCCGCGGCTTCGTCCACCAGGATCTGGCCGTCCACGGCCACCTCGATGCGGCCCTGGAGCGCCTGCACCGGGAAAAGGCCCACCGTCAGCGCCTGGCCGGCCTGGCTGATGAAGACCGCGCCGTTGCCGTCGGCCGCGCTGACGCCGCCGATGCCGGCCACCGGGTACCAGGTCTCCCGCCAGGTGTAGCTGTCGCCGGCCGCCAGCGTTGCATCTTCCCAGTAGGTGGCCGTCACGCCGCCCTGCAACTCGACGTAGGCCGATGCGTCGTCGGTGTAGACGGCCGGGTCGATGGGCGCGGCATAGCCCATGGCGAAGATCTTGCTGCCAGGGGTGGCCGCGGGCGGGAAGACGCGCACCATGCCCTCGTCCACGTCGGGATCGTAGACGCCGGCGAAGGGGCCGTGGGCCGCCGGACGCTCGAACACCCCCAGCCAGTCGCGCCAGTTGCCCAGCCGGCTGAAGTCCACGCCGTTGTGTACCGGCCAGGCCATGGCCGCGCCGGCGGCCGGCAGGTCATCGTCCCCGCGGCTGTGTACCGTCACCTGGTCGGTGGGCAGGATGAAGCGCAGGTTGGGGCCGGGCTGGTTGGCCGGGCCGGGGGCCAGCATGGCGTCCAGCCAGAACTGGAAGGAGGCCGCCTGCCCGCTGGGGTTGACGATGCGCGGCTGGATGGTGAAGGCCGCCTCGCCGGCGCGCAGGATCACATCCACATCGGCGCGCAGGTGGCCGGCGTCGGGCATGAAGAGGGTGACGCCAGCCGCGTCGGGCCCGTTGCTGAAGGTGATGTGGCCCCAGGGATCGCCCCAGGCGTAGCCGTGCTCCGGCACTGGCAGTCCCCACTCGATGCCGCCGGCCGCCAGCCAGCCCCCCTGTTCGACCGGCCCCCAGGGGGAGGGCTTGAGCACCGGGTTCTGATAGAGCTCGTTGTGGCCCGTGGGCTTGAAGATCACCTGGTAGATGCGCCCGCCCAGCTCCGGCAGCAGGATAAGCTTAAGGTATTCGTTCTCCAGCACCACGGCCCGATAGGTGACGGGGGCGGGGCGGGGGTTGCTGGCCTCGTAGGCGACGCGGTCCAGGCGGCGGT
>JACSRL010000109.1 GCA_014879765.1 Anaerolinea sp.
CATGGCGCCATGACCTTGGTCTGCAAGACAAAAACCCGGTTTCTAATGCCGAGCCTGAGCAGTTACCAATGGGCAAACAAAAAACGCCCGACGAGTGATCGTCGGGCGTTGGGGTGTCATTGATCTGAGCATGGCCCCGCTTGACAGGGCTTGCGTTGATGAGTCACAGCATATTCCGCCTTCCTTTCCGTCGAAGGATAACAGCGGCATACAGTGGCGGTCGTCCTGGCTCTTGGCGGAGTGGCAGGTGGCAAGTCGCAGGTGCAGGTATCGTTTCGCTTGGGCATGATACCTGCCACTTGCCACTTGCAACATGCAACTTTTGCCAATTACAGTTGCGCGACAGCGCCGGACTGACCCTGTAGGGTGTCACCGGCTTCGCCTGAGCCCTTGCGGGCCCATCCACGGCATACGGGCCGTGGATTCCACTGACGGCCAACGAATTCGATTGTTAAACAGCGCCGACTGGCGCGCGGGACTATAGCACAGCCCCAAGGGTCTGTCAAGGTTAGTCCGAAAGGCTACCGGGCCAGAATGTCGCGTTCGATGTTCATCTCCTGGAAATGGCCGGTGACCATGTAGATCACCCGTTCCGCCAGGTTGGTGGCCAGGTCGCCGAAACGCTCCAGCTCGCGCGCGGCCCGCAGCGCCTCATACGCGGCCTCGATCTTGTCCGGCGAGCCGGCGTTGGCCATGTGGGCCATGATCAGGCTGAAGACGTGGGCATAGAGTGCATCCACCTCGTCGTCCTGCTCGGCCACGGCGCGCGCCAGGTCGGTGTTGTTGTGGGTGTAGGCAGTCATGGTCTGGTTCAACATCCGGCCGACCTGGCTGCCCATCTGGCGCAGCTCCGGGGGGCGCGGGATGTCAGGGGACGCCACCATGTGCGGCACCACTTTGGCAATGCCCTTGGCCTGATCTCCCATGCGCTCCAGGTCGATGATCATGTTCATCACCGTGACGATGGAGCGCAGATCGCGCGCGGCCGGCTGCTGGGTGACGATCAAGCCAAAGCACTTCTCCTCGATCTCGAAGCGGATCTGGTTGACCTCGTTGTCCATGGCGAACACCGACCGGGCCTGCTCGATGTCCAGATTTTCCAGCGCGTCCATGGCTGCCTGCAATTCCTTCTCTACCATCCGGCCCATCCTCAGCACGTCGGCGCGCAGCTCTTCCAATTGTTGGTCGAATCGTTGGCGAATGCTCACAAGACACCTCCTTGACGTAGGATCAACCGCGCCGGCCGGTGATATAGGCCTCGGTCAACTCCTGCTGGGGCGAGCTAAAAATAGCCTCGGTGGGGCCAAATTCCACCAGACGCCCTAGCCAGAAGAAGCCGGTCCAATCGCTGGCGCGCGCGGCCTGCTGCATGTTGTGGGTGACGATGACAATGGTGTAGCTGTCCACCAACTGGCGCATCAGGTCTTCGACGCGCAGCGTGGCCACCGGGTCCAGCGCCGAGCACGGCTCGTCCATCAGGATCACCTCTGGCTGGACGGCGATGGCGCGCGCGATGCACAGCCGCTGCTGCTGGCCGGGGTTGAGCGCCAGCGCCGGGTCTTTCAGCCGGTGGCGCACCTCACCCCAGAGGCTGGCGGCCTCCAGACTCTCCTGCACCATCTGGTCCAGGCTGCCGCGCCGCGCCATGCCCAGGATGCGCGGCCCATAGGCGACGTTGTCGTAGATGCTCTGCGGAAAGGGGTTGGGGCGCTGAAAAACCATGCCGATGCGCTGGCGCAGCGTGACCACATCCACGTCGGCCTCGTAGATGTTCTCGCCGTCCAGCAAGACCCTGCCGTCGGCGCGCGCGCCGGGGATGGTGTCATTCATCCGGTTCAGGCAGCGCAGAAAGGTCGACTTTCCACAGCCTGAAGGCCCGATCAACGCCGTGATCTGGCGGGCGCGGATGGGTATGTTCAGGTTGTTCAGCGCCTGGAAATCGCCGTAGTAAAAGCTGAAGTCGCTGACTTCGATCTTGTTCTGCATAGCCCTATCCAAAGCGACCGGTGATGTAGTCTTCGGTGCGCTGATCCTGCGGGTGCAGAAACAGCCGTTCACCCTTGGCCACCTCGATCAGCTCGCCGTCCAGCATGAAAGCGGCGCGATCGGCCACGCGCGCGGCCTGCTGCACGCTGTGAGGCACCATGATGATGGTGTAACGCTGGCTCAGATCGTGCAGCATCTCTTCCACCATGTTGGTCGACAGCGGGTCCAGGCCGGAGGTGGGATTGTCCAGCAGGATCACCTCCGGCTCCAGCGCCAAGCTGCGCGCCAGGCAAAGGCGCTGCTTCTGGCCGCCGGAGAGGGCCATGGCCGAGCTGTCCAGCCGGTCCTTGACTTCGTCCCACAGGGCCGCCTGTTGCAGCGATTGCTCCACCCGTTCGGCCAGCACCCGCCGGTCGCGCATTCCGGCCATCTGCAGGCCGTAGGTCAAATTGAAGCGAATCGAGCCGGGCAGCGGCGTGGGCACCGCGAAGACCATGCTGATCCGCCGCCGCAGGTCGAACACATCGACCGAGCGGCCGGAGATGCTGGCGCCGTTGAAGGTGATAACGCCGCGCAGCGTGGCGTCATCGGTCAGGTCCGACAGCCGGTTCAGCAGCCGCAACAGGGTGGTCTTGCCGCTGCGCGCCGGGCCAAAGAGGACGAATACCTCATGGGGCAGCACGTCGAAGGAGACGTTGCGCAGCGCCTCGGTTCCGTCGCCGTAGGTGTAGTACACGCCTTGAATCGATATCTTGGGTTGCATGGAACTCACCAGTCGCGCCGCCGCCGCATGGTGGTGCGCACGCCGGTTGCCAGCAGGGTCAGCGTCAGGGTGATCAGCAGCAGCACCAAGGCCGTGCCGTACTGGATGGTGAGCGGCATGCCCGGCACCTGGGTCGAGATCACGTAGAGGTGATAGGGCAGCGCCATGGTCTGATCGAAGATCGAGCTGGGCAGCGTGGGCACGTAGAAGGCCGCCACCGTGAAGAGAATCGGCGCGGTCTCGCCGGCCGCGCGGCTGAGGCCCAGAATCATGCCGGTCAGGATGCCTGGCAAGGCGTGGGGCAGCACCTGGTGGCGGATGGTCTGCCATTTGCTGGCCCCCAGGCTGAGGCTGACGGTGCGGAACTGCTGTGGCACCGAGTTGATGGCCTCCTCGGCTGTGCTGATCACCACCGGCATGGTCATGATGCCCAGCGTCAGCGAGCCGGCGATGATCGATGTGCCAAAGCCGGCCGCCAGCACGAAGGCGCCCAGGCCGAAGAGACCGTAGACGATGGAGGGGATGCCGGCCAGGTTGACGATGGCCATGCGGATGGTGCGGGTCAGGCGGTTGTCCCTGGCGTACTCGGCCAGGTAGATGGCGGCCAGCAGCGAGACCGGCATCGACACCAGCGCCGTGCCCATGGTCAGGATCAACGTGCCGACGATGGCCGGCATGATGCCCCCTTCCTTCATGCCGTTGCGCGGCATGGCGGTCAGGAATTCCCAGTTGAGCGCGCCGATGCCGCTGACGATCAGATAGCCGATGATGGCGATGACCGGGACAAAGACCAACACCGCGACGGCGGTGATCAGCGCCACGGCCAGGCGTTGACTTCGTTGACGACTCAAAGCCGGCCTCCCCGCTGGCGCCGCGCACCCTCTACGCCCACCAGCCGGGTGGCCAGCCAGTTGACGGTGAATGTGATCAGGAAGAGGATCAGGCCGATGCCGAAGAGCACGCTGTAGTGCAAACTGCCCTGCGCCACCTCGCCCATCTCGGCCGCGATGGTGGCGGTCATGGTGCGCACCGGGCTGAAGAACATGGAGAGGCCGAAGTTGGGGATATTGGCCGCGTTGCCGGTGACCATCAGCACGGCCATGGTTTCGCCGATCACCCGGCCGATGCCCAGCATGACGGCGATGACCAGGCCGGAGCGGGCCGCGGGCAGCACTACCCGCCAGATGGTCTGCCATTGGGTGGCGCCGATGGCCAGCGAGCCGTCGCGATACTCCTTGGGCACCGCGTAGAGCGCATCTTCCGAGATGCTGATGATGGTGGGCAACGACATGTAGGCCAGCAGCAGCGAGCCGGTGAAGGCGGTCAGGCCGGTGGGCGCGCCCAGATTCTGGATGATTGGCGCCAGCGCCACCCAGCCGAGAAAGCCCAGCACGATGGAGGGAATGCCGGCCAGGATTTCGATCAGCGGCTTGAGGATCTCCCGCAGCCAGAGGGGCGCGATCTCGCCCAGATAGATGGCGGCCACCACGCCCAGGGGAACGGCGATCACCACCGCGCCGATGGTCACCAGAAAGGTGCCCACTAGCAGCGGCATCAGGCCAAATTGATCCTCGATGGGATACCAGCGGACGCCGAATAGCTGGCGCAAGGGGATGTCCAGGAAGGTGTTGATCCCCTCCCGCAGCAGGAAGAAGAAGATCAGCGCGACAATGGCGATGGCTGAAACCCCGGCCAGCCAGATCAGCAGCTCGATGGCGGCCTCGCCGCGGCGTCGAGACCGTGAGTCTGGCGGGGTGGTGGGGGCTGTGGTCATGGGGGATTACTCCTGCGGCAACGGCACGAAGCCCAGATCGGCGACGATCTGCTGGCCGGCCGGGCCGACGATCCAGGCGATGAAATCGGCGATGGCGCCGCTGGGTTCGCCGGCAGTGATCATGTACAGGTCGCGCGCGATGGGGTAGGAGCCGTCGGCGCCGCTCTGCACCGTGGGCAGCACGAAGGGGGAGGCTGCGTCCCTCGCCACCGCAATCAGCTTCTCGTGTTCCGTCACGTAGCCCAGGCCGTCGTAGCCGATGGCGTGGGGGTTGCGCTGAATCTCGCTGGTGATGCCCACCGAGGAGGGCATCAGCATGGTCTGCGGGGCAAAGATGTCGTGGTTGTCCGCATCCCCTTTGCGCACGACCTCATCGAGAAAGTAGACGTGGGTGCCGGAATTGGTCTCGCGCGAGACCAGAATGATGCCCGCGTCGTCCCCGCCCAGCGCCTGCCAGTTGGTGATCCGGCCGGTGAAGATGTCAGCCAACTGGTCGATGGTCAACTGGCTGACCGGGTTGGCCGGGTTGACGATCACAGCCAGCGCGTCGATGGCCACCACATGTTCCACCGGCTCGACCCCCTGGGCGCGCGCCTGCTCGATTTCGCTCTCCTTCATCTCGCGCGAGGCGTTGGCGATGTCCACCGTGCCGTTGATCAACGCGGCGATGCCCGTGCCTGAGCCGCCGCCGGTGACGGCGATGGCTGTCGCCGGCTGCTGCACGCGGTAGGCTTCGGCCCAGGCCAGCGCCAGGTTGACCATGGTGTCCGAGCCCTTGTTTTGAATCGCCTGCGGGCCGCCGCGGGCCGCCGTTCCCGCCTGGTGGTCGGCCCGCGTGCAAGCGGTTGCGCTGGCCAACAGCAACAGCAAGGCCAGCGTAACCCGCGCCAGCGTCGGAATAGGAGCTCTCAAAAGTGTGTCTCGCGGTGGGATAAAGGAAGCGCAGCTCATGTGTTTCGGGGTAACTGCTCAGCCCGTCGTTCAGAAACCGGGTTTTTCTCGTGCGGCATGGTCTTCGTCTGCGCA
>JACSRL010000449.1 GCA_014879765.1 Anaerolinea sp.
CTGGCCGGTCTCCGACCGAGCCAGCCCACGAAGCGCGCTCTGGCCGGTCTCCGACCGAGCCAGCCCACGGTTTTGGACGGGATTTGAGTAAACGCGATATGTGTTCTTCATGTCATCGATGACACGCCGACAGGGCGAAATTGTTCAGCGCCGGCGCCATGGCTGGCTCGGTCGGCCCCTACCGGGGTGCTGCGCCAAGACCGGCCAGAGCATAGCGCCTCACGTTTCACGCCTCACGTTTCACGCCTCACGTTTCACGCCTCACTCCCCCCGATACCGGCGCACGTTCTCCAGGTGCTCGTCGAAGGTGCGGGCGAAGACGTGCCGGCCGGTGCCTCCTGGCTCAGCCACGAAGTAGAGGTAGTCGTGCTGGGCCGGGTTCAACACGGCCTGGATGCTGGCCAGCCGCGGCGCGGCGATGGGGCCGGGGGGCAGACCGGCGTTGAGATAGGTGTTGTAGGGGCTGATCACCTGGCTGTACTCTTCCAGGTAGACGGGCGTCTTCCACCACTGGCCGCTGGCTGGCTGAAAGCCCATGGCGTACTGCACCGTGGGATCGGCCTCCAGCCGCATGCCGGCCGCCAGCCGGTTCAGGTAGACCCCCGCGATCAGCGGTCGCTCCTCGTCCAGCACCGCCTCCCGTTCGACGATGCTGGCCACGGTCAGCACGCTGTGCAGGTCCAGCGTGGTCGCGCCCTGGGCGATGGCCTCCCAGTAGACCGGCATCACCCGCTGCTCGAACTCGTCCAGTTGACGCTGCAAGAGGTCGGCGGCCGTGGCAGTGTCGCGCGGCAGTTGATAGGAATCGGGGTAGAGGTAGCCCTCCAGGCTCTGCCCGGCCGGCAGGAACTGCAAGAAACTGTAGCCCTGGCGCTTCTCGGCCGCCAGACCGCCCAGATCCGCGGCCAGCGCGGCCCGCCGGTATTCGTCGCCGTCGGCCGCGCCGCTCTGATTCAGATAGTCCGCGGTCTGTTCCAGCCGCCAGCCGGGGCGCACGGCCACGGTGACGCTGGGCGCGACCGCGTGTTGCAGCGCGGCCGCGATCTCGGGGATGGTCATGGCCGCGTTGAGGGTGTACTCGCCAGCCTCCAACTGGCTGGCCAGCCCGCCGGCGCGCACATAGGCCTCGAACAGCAGCGCGTCGTTGATCAGCCCGGCCGCCTGCAAATCCTGGGCGATGGCCTTGGCCGGCGCGCCGGGCGGGACCACGAAGGGCACCGGCTGCGCATCGACGCCGGCCGGCTGGCTGAGCTGCGCCCGGTTGGCTTCCAGATAGACGCTGAGCGCCGAGCCGCTGTCGCAGGCCGCCAGCAGCAGAGCGATCAGGAGAAATAAGGTCAGAGAGAGTTTCATCATGGTCACGTTTCACGCCGGCCAGCAGATCAGCGCGTCCCTGGCCGGGCCTGGCAAGATCGGCCGCGGGATGCAGCGATTGCACTCCCGAACGCCGGTGTTGGTTCACCCGTCGCGGACATTATAGCCAGGCGCAGCTTCTCGGGAAAGATTGGAGCCGACGAGACTGCGGAAGTCGCCGAATCTTGCGAGCGAAGCGACTGTCACAATTTCCAAAAGTCAGACTTTGCGGTATGATGGTCAAACGCAGCGGTTTATAGCTCCCACGCAATGTCGCCAGGAACGCCAAAACTCTGCCGGCTGACCGATCGGGAAATATGGCGCTCAACAGGTGTGATGTTATGATTCAGAAACAATTTCTACGCAAAAAACAGGACACGCAATGTCGTTTGACATTCATCTTGCCGGAAAACATCTGGGCCGACAGTGTGTACGTGGTGGGCGATTTCAACCAATGGGACAAAGCGGCGTTGCCCATGGAGCAGGACGCGCAGGGCCGTTGGAAGGCGACCATCGAGGTCGCGGCCGGCCAGGTCTATCAGTTCCGCTACCTGTGCGACGGGGATTGGATCAACGACAACCAGGCTGATGCCTATTATGCCAACGACTACGGCGGCCACAACTCGGTGGTCTTCACCGATTCCAACCCAACACTGTAGCCGATCGAAGTGGGCACACTCAACCCTGACCTGCTGGCGCCCGACCTGAGCCAGGCGCTGAACGATGCGGCCCGTAGCCTGCCGGTCTATGGCCGGCGCGTGCTGTCGCCTGAGCTGCTGCTGTTGACCCTGTTGCGCGGCCGCCAGTTGCCAGCCGGCCAGCTCTTGGAGCGCTTCAGCCGGGAGCGCGGCTTCAAGCTGGCCGATATCGAACGCGCGGCCGAGGACCAGGTCAAGGCGCGCGAGGCGCGCAGCGCGGACTTCGATTTTGTCGCGGCCGACCACCGCCGCGTGCCCCTCTCCGATGAGATGCTGGTGGTGTTGGACGAGGGCAAGGCCGTGGCCCAGTCCATGGATGAGATCTACGTGGGCACGGTCCATGCGCTGGCGGCCATGTCGCAGCGCGGGGTGAGCACCGCCGGCCTCTTGCAGCGCCACGGCCTGACCCCCACCACCCTCTCCGGCGTGCTGGCCGACGATGTGCTGGCCCGCCGCATCACCACGGCGGACCTGCCCAGCCTGGCCAAGGCCGGCGAGCTGCAGCCGGTCTACCAGCGGGAGGCGCTGCTGCGCGAGCTGTTCAACCTGCTCTCGCTGGCCGGCAGTCGCCATGTGCTCCTGCTGGGACCGGCCGGCGTCGGCAAGCGTTCCCTGGTACACGGCCTGGCGCTGTTGATGGCCGAGGGCAAGGGGCCGGCCGGGCTGGGCAAGCTGGTGCAGGTGGGCGAGAGCGCCCTGCTGGACGACGCGGCCGCGGCTGTGCAGGCCGGTCTGCGCCAGGCCGCGGGCGGCATCCTTTTTCTGCCCAACATGCAGCGTTTCTTCGGCGGCGTGGTGCGCGCTGACTTTCCCAAGGCCACCCGTTTCGTGCAGAAGGCGCTGCTGGAGGGGGGCGCGGTGATCGTGGGCACGGCCGCGGAGAGCGATTTCACCGAGCGCATGGCCAACGATCCCGCCATCGCCGAGCACCTGCACCGCATGCGCGTCCCTGAGCCTGACGAGCGGGAGAGCACGGCCATTCTGGGCGTCCACCGGCCGCGGCTGGAGGCTGACTACGGCATCCAGATCGCCGACGACGCGCTGCCGGCCGCCGCGCGCATGGCCCGCCGCTATCTCACTGCCACGCCGCTGCCGGCCTCGGCCATGCAGTTGTTGCACCGCGCCTGCGCGCTGGTGCGCATGGATCGTGAGGCCCACCTGGCTTTCCATCCCTCCGGCAACGGCGATGGGCGGCTGGATGGGGAGGATGTGACCCTGGCGCTGAGCCTGATGACCGGCATCCCCACCAGCAACCTGGGCGCGGACGAGCGCAGCCGCTACGCCGCCATGGTCGAGCATCTGCATCAGCGCATCATCGGCCAGGAGGAGGCGGTGCTGGCCGTCAGCCGGGCGGTCAAGACCGCGCGCGTCGGCCTGAAGGATCCCAACCGGCCCATCGGCTCCTTCCTCTTCCTGGGCCCCACCGGCGTGGGCAAGACCGAGCTGGCCAAGGCGCTGGCCGAGTTCATGTTCGGCTCCGAGGAGGCCATGGTGGTGCTGGACATGAGCGAGTACCAGCAGGAGCACGCGGTCAGCCGGCTGGTGGGCGCGCCCCCCGGCTATGTGGGCTACGAAGGGGGCGGCCAGCTCACCGAGCGGGTGCGCCAGCGCCCCTACACCGTGGTGCTCTTCGATGAGGTGGAGAAGGCCCACCCGCGCGTGCTGGACGTGCTCTTGCAGATGATGGAAGAAGGGCGGCTGACCGACGGCCAGGGCCGCGTGGTTTCCTTCGCCGAGACGGTGATCATCCTGACCAGCAACCTGGCGGCCGACATCCTGGAGACCACCGAGCTGAGCGACGCGCGCCGGGAGCTGGCGCTGCTGCGGGTCAAGGAGTTCTTCCGGCCGGAGTTCCTCAACCGCCTGGATGAGATTGTGCTCTTCCTGCCGCTGACCGGCGAGCAGCTGGGGCAGATCCTGAGGCTGATGCTCAAGAAGGAGGCGCGGCTGCTGGAGGCGCGCGGCCTGCGGCTGGAGATCAGCGACGCGGCCCAGGCCTGGATGCTGGCGCAGAACGATCACCCGGAATGGGGCGCGCGTCCGCTGCGCCGCATCATCCAGCGCTACCTGCGCGAGCCGCTGGCCGACCGGCTGCTGGCCGCCGACCCGCCGGCCGGCGGCGCGGTGCGCGTCGACGCGGACGCGGCCGGCCTGACTTTTGAGGTACAGTCGTAGCTCTTCAGCCCAAGACTGAAGTCTCAGCACACCTAGATCGGCGTCGATCATGCGCATGAATTCCGGCCAGTTCTACACGGCCGCCACCGTTCAGCAGACCTTTGCTGCACTGCGCTATCCCAACTATCGCCTCTGGTTCCTGGGCCAACTGGTTTCCCTGGCGGGCTCCTGGATGCAGACCGCGGCTCAGGGCTTCCTGGTCTTTGAGCTCACCCAGTCGCCGGCCTTTCTGGGCTATGTGGGCTTTGCCGCGGGCGTCCCCTCCTGGGTGTTCATGCTCTACGGTGGGGTGATCGCCGACCGCATCCCGCGGCGCACCATCATCGCGGCGGCCCAGGCGGCCATGATGGTGCTGGCCTTCTTGCTGGCCGCCCTGGTGGCCACGGGCCGGGTGCAGCCCTGGCACGTGGTGGCGCTGGCCCTGCTCAGCGGGGTGGCCAATGCCTTCGACGCCCCTTCCCGCCAGGCCTTCGTGGTGGAGCTGGTCGAGCGCGAGGATCTGACCAACGCCATCGCGCTCAACGCGACCATGTTCAACGCCGCGGCCGTGGTAGGCCCGGCCATCGCCGGCGTGGTCTATGCGCTGCTGGGGCCGGCCTGGTGTTTCACCCTCAACGGCCTCTCCTATCTGGCGGTGATCGCGGCGCTGCTGGCCATGAAGCTGGCGCCGATGCCGCTGCAAAAGCACTCAGGGTCCACGGTCGATCAACTGCGCCAGGGCTTTCGCTATGTGGTGGGTGAACAGGTCACCCGCACGCTGATCCTCAACCTGGGCATCATCAGCCTGTTTGGCATCAGCCTGGTCAACCTCTTTCCCGCCTGGTCGGTCAACGTGCTGGGCGGCGACGTGCGCACCAACGGCCTGATGCTGGCCGCGCGCGGCCTGGGCGCGCTGAGCGGCGCACTGTTGATCGCCTATCTGGGCCAACGGGTGGCGCGCGGGCGGCTGTGGACGGTGGGCAGCTTTGTCATGCCGCTGGCCATTGTCGCATTTACCTTCGTGCGCTGGGTGCCGCTGGCGCTCTTCCTGTTGGTGTTGATGGGCTGGGGCTTCATGGTGGTGGCCAACAGCTCCAACGCGCTGGTGCAGACGCGCGTGCCCGACGAGCTGCGCGGCCGGGTGATGAGCATCTACGCGCTGGTCTTCTTCGGCGGCCTGCCCCTGGGCGCGCTGCTGATCGGCGAGATGGCTGAACGCGTCGGCGAGCCGCTGGCTGTGCTGCTCAATGTCAGCATCGTATTGCTGGCCTCCACGGTGATTCTGCTGCGCTTGCCCTACATTCGCCGGCTGCGGTGAACTCTCAGGGGCCAAATCCGGC
>JACSRL010000390.1 GCA_014879765.1 Anaerolinea sp.
CGCTACTCAACCCGCGTGTGACTGGCGCGGCGGGCGCGTTGGTCGCACAACTGTCAATGAAGCCAGCGGGCTCGGTCAGGAGACCGGCCCGAGCAAAAATCAGGGTCACAACAACCGCCGCCAACACACACCCTTCCGGGTTACGAGTTACGAGTTACGAGTCCCACCATGCCTCCACGCACCACCAACATCTTCGGACAAGGCCTTGGTTTCCCGCCGCGCGTCGGCGGGGATGGACGGCTTTACTGGGCCGTCGGCGAGCAGAACGTGCGCGAGTCGATCCGCATCATCCTGCTGACCGAGCCGGGCGAGCGGCTGATGCGCGAGGGCTTCGGCTGCGGGCTGCGCCGCTTTCTCTTTGAACCCAACACCGTCGCCACCCGCCAGCTCATCAAGGAACGCATCGTCGCCGCCATCGGCCGCTGGGAGCCGCGAGTCGCCCTGCAAGAGGTCGCGGTCGAGGATTCGCCGGCCGACCCGCGGCTGGTCGAGATCACCATCCAGTACCGCTTGATCGCCACGCAGAGCGTCGAGCGGCTGAGCCTGAGCCTGCAATTGGAGAGCTGAGCCATGCCGTTGCAACTGCCCATCCTGGACGATCGCAATTACGAACAGCTTCTGGACGACGCCAAGCGCCGCATCCCCGCCCACACGCCGGAGTGGACCAACTTCGACGTGGAGAGCGATCCGGGCATCACCCTGGTGCAGTTGTTCGCCTTCCTGACCGATAACCTGCTCTACCGCGCCAACCGCATTCCAGAGCGCAATCGGCTCAAGTTCCTGCAACTGCTGGGCATTCCCTTGCAGCCGGCCGCGGCCGCCGAGGGGCTGGTGGCCATTCGCAACGAGCGCGGCCCGCTGCAGGCGTTGACCCTCAAGCCGGGCGTGGTGGTCACGGCCGGCAACGTGCGCTTTCTGACCCGCGGCGGGCTGACTGTGCTGCCGGTGGAGGGTCAGGTTTTCTACAAGAAGCCGGTTGACCCTGCCAGCAGCCGCCACGCCGATCTCCTGCGCCAGTTCGACGCGCTGCGCCAGGCCCGGCTGGCCCAGGCCGCGGCCAGCGGCGTCGCCGCGCCCGAGATCACCCTGCGCTTCTACGAAACCATGCCGCTCAAGCTGCCCACCGCCAGCGAACCAGGCCCGGTGTTCGACCTGAGCAACGACACGCTGGACGGCGCGGTCTACATCGCCCTGCTGGCGCCCAAAAACGTCCCCCTGGACACCGTGCGCGAGGCCATCGCCCACAAGACCCTCTCCATCGGCGTCGCGCCGGCGCTGGCCGACGACGCGCCCCCGCTGCTGCCGCTGACCAGGGCCAACGGCCAGCGTCTGCCCCGGCCGGCGCTGACCTACGAGCTGCCCGATCCCAGCTTCAGCGCCGCCACCCGCTACTCGCGGCTGCGGGTGATCCAGGAGCCGGACGTGCTGGGCGATGTGGGCGTGGTGCAACTGGAGCTGCCCGCCGCGACCGCGCTGCGCACCTGGGAGTTCGGCGAGCCGCTGGACGAAGGCTCCGGCGACTATCCGCCGCGGCTGGAGGATGAGCAGGTCCGGGCGCGGCTGCTGACCTGGCTGCGCATCAAGGTGGCCGCGCCGGCCACGGCCGGCGTCAGCGCGCCGCCGGTGATCGCGCGGCTGAGCTGGCTGGGCATCAACGCCGTCGCCGTGCGCCAGGCGGTCACCGTGGCCAACGAGCCGCTGGGCAGCGGCAACGGCGAGCCTGACCAGGCCGCCCGGCTGGCCAACACGCCGGTCATCGTCGACTCGCTGCGCCTGGAGACGCAGAACGACGACGGGACATGGCAGCTTTGGCGGCTGACCGACGACCTGCTGGCCGCGGACGAGGATGACCGGGTCTTTGCGCTGGATCCCGAGGCGGGCGAGATCCGCTTTGGCGACGGGCTGCGCGGCGCGCGGCCGGCCGCCGGCCAGCGCATCCGCGCCAGCTATGAATACGGCGGCGGCGTGGCCGGCAATGTGGCTGTCGGCGCGATCTCTGCCTCGCCCGACGCGCGTCTGCAAGGAGGCTTCAAGGTCGAAAACCCCCTGCCCACCTGGGGCGGCGACCAGGGGGAGACCACCGACCAGGGCGAGCGCGCCATTCCCGCCTATCTGCGCCACCGCGACCGGCTGGTGACGGCCCAGGACTTCGAGGATGTGGCCATGCGCACCCCCGGCGTGGACATGGGCCGCGTCGAGGTGCTGCCCCTCTTCCATCCCACCCGCAGCGGCGCCAACCCCGGCGTGGTGACCTTGGTGGTGGTGCCGGAGCACGACGCCATTCGCCCGCGCTGGCCGCAGCCCGACCGCCTTTTCTTGCAGACCGTCTGCGATCACCTGGACCCGCGGCGGCTGATCACCACCGAGATCTACGTGCGCGGGCCGGACTACCTGGACGTCTACCTGTCGGTGGGGCTGCGCGTGCGGGAGGGCCACTTCCGCGACGTGGTGATCCAGGAGGTGCGCACACGGCTGGAGGAGTATCTCTCCGCGCTGCCGCCGGGCGGGCCGGACGCCGACGGCTGGCCGCTCAGCCGGCGGCTGATGAAGAAAGACCTGGAGGCCGCCGTCACCCGCGTCCCCGGCGTCGAGTACGTCGAGTCGATGCAGATGGGCGTCGGCTCGGCCGTGGACATCGACTTCCGCGACCTGACCGGGCTGCAACTGCCGCGGCTGGCCAGGCTGGGCGTGCGCGAGGGCGAGGCCGAAGCGTTGACCGGCCTGCTGGGCGAGACCACCCCCGGCAGCGCGGCCGAAGTCGTGCCTGCCCCCGTGAGCCGGACCAAATGCTGAAGACTGAACGATGAAGGATGAACGATGAGCGATGAGTCGCAGACGGGCCAGCCGTCGTTCCGCATTCGTCATTCACCATTCCGCATTCATCGTTCCCTGAGTGTCAACCATGGATGTCAACGGAACCCGATTTCACCTTTTTCGCGGTGAAGCTGACTGGCGGCGCTGCGCTGAGCCGGGGCAGGCCGGCGGCTGGGCCGACGTGGCTTGGGACAGCCGCGCCGACGCCCTGACCCTGCGGCCGCTGCTGGCCATCTTCCCGCGCGGCCGGCGCGACGTTCCCTTGGCGGCCGAGGCGCGACGCGGCGCGGCCGTGGACCGCTTCGGCAACGTCTACTGGATCAGCCAGGACCGCCGGCGCATCCACTGGCAGCCCACCGGCGACGTGCGACCCTCGGTCTGGTGGCAGCCGCCGGCGGAGATTTCGGGCGCGCCGGCGGGCGAGTTTGGGCCGGCGTCCCTCCCTCGCCCCCTGGGAGAGGGCCAGGGTGAGGGCGAGCTGGCCGGCATGGTCGTCACCGGCCATCACTACCTGGTGGTGGGCGACGTGACCGGCCACGGGCTGCTGATTTTCGACCTGCACGCGGGCGGTCAGCCGTCGCAGCTTCTCTTCCCTGCCAGCGTGCCCTTCGAGCCGTTCGACCTGGCTGCCGCGCCCGACGACGGCTTCTGGGTGCTGGACCGTCGCCACCGGGTCTACTGGGGCTTCGACCGCAGCTTCCAACTGGTGACCGAGCTTTCCCAGTTGGCGACGCTGGAACCGGACGAGCTGGCCGATTTTCGGCCGGTGGGCGGCGGCGCGGTGGTGCGTCCCGGACGCAGCTTCCCAAACGGCTTTCCGCTGGACGCGGCCGACCCCATCGCCATCGAGGGGCTGCCCGACGGCGGCGTGCTGATCCTGGACAGCCCGGCCGATGCGGCCGTGTCAGCGCTCTGGCGCTACGAGCTGAGCGCGCGGCTGGCCGGGCCGTTGCCGCTGGAGGAGGAGTTGGGCCAGGAAGAGACGGTGCGCCTGGCCGCCCACGATATGGCCCTCGACACGGCCGGCGGTCTGCTCTACGTGGTGCAGCGCGATGGCAACCAGGCCATGGCCTGGCGGCTGGGCCTGGAGGAGTCGCCGCCTGACCTGGCCTTGCAGTCCACCTATTTGCCCATGCACTACCACAGCGGACGCGCCCTGCTGGCCGCCCATGGCCGCGTGCGCTACGACGTTGGCCCCACCGGCCCACTGCCCTTCGGCGCTGACCTGGACGCGGCCGCGCGCTGGGCCGAGCTGGTGGCCGTGGACGAGCCGAGGTACGCCCGCGACGCCGTCCTGGAGACGCCCGTGCTGGAGGGCCGGACGCGCAACTGCACCTGGCACCGGCTGCTGTTGGATGCCTGCCTGCCGGCCGGCGCGGCTGTGCGCATCTGGACGCGGGCCCACAACGAGCTGGATCTGCTGACCACCGTGCCCTGGACGCCGGAGCCGGCCCTGGTGCTGCGCCGCGACGACGGCGAGCTGCCCTTCTATCGCCCGGCGCTGCTGCATCAGGCGGCCGCGGCTGGGCAGAGCGCGGCCGCGGCTGGGCAGAGCGCGGACGCGCTGGATGACACCGGCGTCTGGGAGCTGCTGGTGCAGGCCGCGCACGGGCGCTACGCTCAGGTGCGGCTGGAGCTGGCCGGCAACGGGCGGGTGACGCCTGTGCTGCAGACACTGCGGCTGTACTACCCGCGCTTCTCCTATCCGCAGCACTACCTGCCCGCGCTCTACCGTGACCCGGCTGACGCCGACGCGGCATCCTTTTTGGAGCGACTGCTGGCCAATCCGGAGGGTTTTTACAGCGAGATCGAAGGCCGGATGCGCGATGTGCCTGCTCTGTTCGACGCGCGCAGCGCGCCCGGCGAGGCGCTGGACTGGCTGGCGGGTTGGTATGGGCTGTTGGTGGATCCGCTGTGGGCGGGCATTCAGGCGCGGCGGGTGGCGGGAGGGTCTCGATACGCCGCAGACGGCTACTCGACCGGCGGAGCGGGAGGGTCTCGGTACGCCGCAGACGGCTACTCGACCGGCGGAGCGGGAGACGCGCCGTATCATCCGCGCTGGGATCGGCGGCGGCTGTTCATTCGCTACGCGCGCAAGCTCTATCAGCGGCGCGGCACGTTGGACGGCATCCGCTTTGCCCTGCTCTTGCTGCTGGATCCCTGCCTGGAACTGCTGCTGGAGCGCTTCAAGCGGGCCGCGGTCGATCCGGCGCATCCGCTGCACCGCGACCTGGAGCGGCTGAGTATCCCCCACCCGACGCCCACCACCGGCGAACAGACGCTGGAGGACCTGCTCTACGACTACGTGCTGGCCCAGCCGTCGCAGGTGCGCATCATCGAGCGCTTTATGACCCGCGGCGGCCGCGAGCTGGTGGCCGGCGATCCCACCGCCGACGGCGGCCCGCGCACCTTCGAAGCTGACGCCCACCGCTTTTCCGTCCTGACGCCGCAGGGCATGTCGGTCGAGGAAGAAGCGATGATCGGCCGCATCATCAACCTGGAGAAGCCGGCCCACACCCAGTTCGAGGTGCGCCGTTTCTGGGACGCCTTTCGCATCGGCGAGATCCGGCTGGGCATGGACACCGTTGTCGGCCCCGAAAGCCGCTTCGCGCCCATCATCGTCGGCCAGCACTACCTGGCCGACGGCTATCTGGTTCCCCATCACCCCATGGACGCGCGTGAACGCTATGTCAGCGACCGTGACGGGATGGGTGAACGGTGAATGG
>JACSRL010000062.1 GCA_014879765.1 Anaerolinea sp.
TCTCGGAAGAAGTTGAACTTCTGGCTGCCTACCTGCTGCCTGCAACCTCTTCATAGAGTGCCAAGAGCCGCCGGGCGTACTGCGGTGTGGCGAATTGTTCCAGCGCCTGCTGGCGGTTGTGCTGGCCCATGGTGCGGCGGAGCTGGTCGTCGTTCAGTAGGCGGACGATGGCGCTGGCCAGGGCGGGCAGATCGCCTGGGCTGACCAGCAGGCCATTGACGCCCTGGACGAAAAAGTCGCCCACGCCGCCCACCGGTGTGGTGACCACCGGCAGCCCGGCCGCCATGGCCTCCAGCAGCGCCACCGGCAGCCCCTCGGCGTAGGAGGGCAGGACCAGCAGGCTGGCCTCTTGCAGCCAGCGCAGCTTCTCCGCGCCGCGCACGAAGCCGGGAAAATGGACGGCGGCGCCCAGCGCCGCGGCCTGGGCGGCCACGTCGGCCGGCGGCTGGCCGCCGGCGATGACGAAGCGAACCGCGGGGCGCTGCTGCGCCACGGCCGGGGCCGCGGCCAGCAGGTCACGCACCCCTTTGCGCGGCGAGAAGTCGCCCAGAAACAAGACCACATCCGACCGCCGGATGGGATCCTCAGGCGGCCGGATGTGCTGGCAATCGACCGGGTTGGGCAGAACCACCAGACGGCGCGATGCGTCGGGTTGATCAGCCAGGCTGGCCAGGGTGGCAGCCCAGGCCGGCGAGAGCACCAGCACCCGGGCCGCGCGGCCGATGGCCCAGCGGGCCAGGCGGCGCTGGACGCCGCTGCTCAGGCCGGCATCCTGTCCATCGCCCGCGCCCGGCACGTGCCAATGCAGCACCACCGGCGCGCCGGCCAGCCGGCCCAGGGCCAGATAGCCCATGTGGCGGTAGAAGCTGCTGCCGTCGCCCACGTGCAGGTGCAGCAGATCGACCTGGCCGCGCAACAGCAGGCTGACCAGACGCCACAGCGCGGCCAAGGCGCTGGCCAGCTTGGCCAGCGGGCCCTGCCGGGTGCCCTCGGTCAGGTAGATCAGACGACAGCGGCTGGGCAGCTCCGAGTCCAGGATCGCGCCGGCCACGGCCGAGATGCCGCCGTAGATGTGCGGCACAGGCCCGATCATCGCCACGCGCAGCGGCGCGCGGGCCGGCGCCGCCTCAGGCATCAGACATCATGTGGCGGTCGATGGCCATGATCAGGCCGGCCATGATCCAGAAATAGACGGCCACCGAGGGCTGGGAAAAGACGTTGTCGGCGATGGCGCCCACCAGCAGGCCGGCAAAGCCGATCAAAAAGGCCAGCGCCACCAGGCGCAGATCCTGATCGCGCGCGCTGCGATAGATGCGCCAGGCCAGCCGCGCCAGGATGAAAAAGACCACCAACAGCGCCACCACGCCGATCAGCCCCACATCCAGCATGAAGCCCAGCAGCTCATTGTGGGGACGATTGCCGATCAAAAACGATTCGCGCCGCCAATAGAGACCGGCGGTGGTCGGCCCGGCCAGCAGGACGTAGTAGTACTCGAAAGCCTTCATGCCCACGCCGGCCAGCACGTTGAGCGGGCTGGCCAGCAGCCAGTCCACTGCCAGACGCCACACCGCCAGGCGGCCAAAGAGGGTGCTGGTGGGATCTGCGGCCTGCTGCACGCGCTCCAGCGCCGGGGTGAAGGTCAGCAAGACCACGCCAGCGGCGGCCGGGATGGTGAACAGAAGCTGGCGGTAGCGCAACGCGCCGCGCCCCAGGCCCAGCAGCACCAGGGAAACCACCACCGCGATCCACGCGCCGCGAATGAAGGTCAACACCAGGGCGACGCCGATCAGGCCCAGCAGCAGGCCCAGCCCCAGGCGGTTGAAGCGCCACCGGCCGGCCGGCGCGGCCGGCTCCTCCGCCTGCCCGCGCGCCTCCAGCAGGAAGATCAGCACCAGGGGCATGACCATCACCAGATAGAAGGCCAGGGTGAAGGGGCCGCCGGCGAAGCCGTAGATGCGGTTGAAGCCCGCGCCGGCCCAGATGAACTGGCCGCTGCCGGTGACGGCCTGGTAGAAGCCAGAGATGATCGGGATCAGGGTGGAGAGGATCAACACCAGCACCATGCGGCGCAACTGGGCTTTGCTGACGATCGCATCCACGATCAGCCACATCAACGCAAGGTAGCCCACGAAACGGAAGAGGCCGCGCACCGACTCCACGGGCGTCGGCGTCCACAGCAGGGTGATCGTCGGCACCGCCAGAAAGACCAGATAGGGCGCGAGGATGGGCAGGGCAGCCGGCGAGCGCCGCAGGGTCAACATGCGCAGGAGCATGCCCACGATCAACAGCGACACCAGCACGATATCCGGGCTGACCCGCGCGCCGCCCAGCGGCAGCGGCAGATCGAAGCTGTTGAGGTTGACCGCCAGCAGGGTGTAGATCAGCAGCGCGGCCTCAGGCTTGACGATGATCAGCGCCAGCCAGAGCAGCGCCAGGCCGACGCCCACCAGCGCCAGGGCGAGGGTGGTGGACTGCACAGCGCCCTGCATCAGGCCAATGGCCGCGGCCGCAGCCAGCCCCAGCGGCGCCAACAGCCAGGCGGGACGGATGGAGAGAGTCTTGTGATGTGGGGGGCGGCCGATGTGAAGCTGGAACATGGGGGGGGGAAATGATGAAGGATGAAGGATGAATTGACAGTTACCACACCCGTTTGCTTTTGGCTCAGTCGCGCAGATAGCCCAGACCGGCGAGCTGGGCGCGGATGGCTTCTTCTTCGGCCGCGGTCAGGGCGGCGCCGGCGGCAGCGCGCGGGGCCACGTCGTACTCGGCATAGGCGATCGGCCGCTGCGCGGCCGGCGCAAAGAGATCCTGCAAGACCCGGCCATCCATCCAGGAGGCCACCGGTAGGCCCATGGTGTGCAGCAAGGTGGGGGCCAGATCCTGGATGTGCGCGCCCTCCAGCCAATGGCCGGCGCGCACGCCCGGCCCATTCCAGACGAAAAGGCCGGTGGGGCTGTGCGAACCGCTGTAGGCGCTGAGCTCATCCAGCGGGAAGGGGCTCACCAGGTCGCCCTGGGCGGCCGCGCCGCCGGTGTAGGCCGGCTGCAGCTCCACCAGGATGTCGGGGATGTCCTCGACGTAGGGGCCCTCGAACAGATCCTCGCGGCGGCTGGCGCGGACCACCACCGGCTGGCCGGTGGCCGGGTCGCGCAGCGCGGCCAGGCCGGCCAGCAGTTGATCGCGCAGCGCCTCGTAGGCGGCGCCCGGCTCCACGATGCCCTGGGCCTGCCGGCCGCGCACGTTGAGCACGATCCCCTCCACCGAGGGAAAGACCTTCAGCCGATAGGCAGCGGTGGCGCTCCAGTCGATCTGGTCCAGATTCATCTGGCGGGCGTAGAGATCGGCGCGCAGCTCGGCCGGCATGCGGCTGCGCAGGCGCTCCATCCACTGGCGCGGCAGACGGCGGCGCACCTGGCCCACGGCGCGGCTGAGGAGGCTGGGCTGGCTGCCCGCGCCCTGTTTCAGCGTCAACAGCCCCTGCCCCGCCAGCCAGACGCCGAAGTTGACCCGGCGATGGGGATGCGGCCCCATGCCATGGTCGGACATGACCAGGATCGTGGCCTGGTCCAGGTCGGGCAGCGCGGCCAGCAGGCGGCCGATCTCGGCGTCGGCCACCTCGTACTGGTGATTGATCACGTCGCCGAACTGCGCCGCGCCGGCCGCGTCGTAGGCGGGAAAGGCGGGGTCGGTGTATTTCCAGAAGTGGTGCGGGATGTTGTCGGTGCTGTTCCAAACCACCAGGAAGAGATCGTATTGTTCTTCGGCCAGCGCGTGCAGGCTGATGTCGGTGTACCGGCGCACCCAATAGTCGGAGGTCTCCACCGTCTTGGCCGCGGAGAGGGAGAAGTTGAAGCTGTCCTGCACCTCGTCCCAGCGGCCCAGCGCCTCGGCCTTGGCCGGCGGCCAGACCTGGGCCTGCGGGCCAAAGGGACGGGGAAAGCCGCTGACCAGAAAGCCGTTGACCGGGAAGGGGGGATAGGTCATGGGCACGCCGATGGCGGCCACGCGGCGGCCGCGCTGGCCAGCCAGCTCGATGAAGCTGCGTCCCACGTAGTCCTGGCTGGTGGCGAACTCGTCGCGGTAGCCGCCGTACTGGCGCATGTCCATCTTGCGAAACTGGTAGACGCCATGACGGCCCGGGTTCTGGCCGGTCAGAAAGGTGATCCAGGCCGCGGCCGAGATGGGCGGCACGGTGGAGGCCAAGGGGCCGGACGCGCCGCTGGCCATCAAGCGGGCCAGGTTGGGCATGCGACCGGCGTCGATCAGCGGCCGGGCAATGTCCCAGGTCGCGCCATCAAGCCCAAAGACGATCACACGGGAGGAGGGGGGGGTGTTGGCATCCTGCATAGCTGGGCAATTGTACCACGCAGGTCAACAAGCGCCAAGATTGCGGCGGCAGTTGCTGAACGCGTCACACGATCTTCCAAATCGTGCTCATTGACACTAATCGCCTCTCGGTGTAAGATGCGACTCAGGCAACAGACAACGCAAGCCGCCGCCATCCTACGGAGATGCCAACCATGACCCACAACCCGCACGACCTGGTCGATCTGGCGTGCAGCGAGGCTGGCCAGGGGCCGCCGCTGATCCTGCTGCACGGTCTGGGCAGCAGCCAGAACGATTGGCTGATGCAGCAGGTGGCCCTGGTCCCGCGCTATCGCACCCTGGTCGTGGATCTGCGCGGCCACGGCAAGTCGCCCAAGCCGCCTGGCCCCTACCACATGCCGCTGCTGGCCGCGGACGTAGCGCGGCTGCTGACGCGGCGCGGCGCGCATCCCGCGCACGTGATCGGCCTCTCGCTGGGCGGCGCGGTGGCGCAACAACTGGCGCTGGACTGGCCCCACCTGGTACGCAGCCTGATGCTGGTCAACACCGCGGCGCGCTTCATGTCCGGCGGTTGGCGGCAGCGGCTGATGGGGCTGCGCCGCATGATCGGCGTCTATCTGGGAGATATGGACAGCGTGGCGCAGGCCGTGGCCGAGCGTCTTTTCCCCCGGCCCGAACAGGCCGCGTGGCGGCGCGAGACCGCGCAGCGCATGGCTGCCAACGATCTGAAGGCCTACCGAGCGGTCCTGTGGGCCATCGCCCGCTTCGACCTGCGCCAGCGGCTGGGCGAGATCCGCTGCCCGACGCTGGTGGTGGCCGGCGATGAAGATACCACCGTGCCCATGGCGGCCAAACGGCTGTTGGCCGAGCGCATCCCCGGCAGCCGGCTGGAGATCATCGACCACTCCGGCCACGCCACCCCCATCGACCAGCCGGAGGCGTTCAATCGGGTGATGTTGCGGTTTTTGGAGATGATGCCAGAGCCCTGACAGGAGAAACCGGGTTTTTGTCTCACAGCGATGCGGAGAACCACGTGACCAGCATCACAGGCAGCGGGATCAACGCGACCTACGTCTACGATGGCGATCCACTACGCTGCGCTGCGGGACCATGCGACAACCGGGTCAAGGCGACCGTGGGCGGCGTGACCACGGTGTACATCGGCAACACCTACGAGCGCGACAACGGCACGACCGTGCGCAAGTACTACT
>JACSRL010000061.1 GCA_014879765.1 Anaerolinea sp.
GAACGACACAGATGGCCAGCGCAGGTCGAGTAGGGCCAGGCGGCGTCTGTCTCGTGAGTAACTTGAGCGTAACCGGCTCCTGAGCGCCGAAAGCCGCCGCCTGGCCCGTACCGAGACCGAAGCGGGTCGCGCGGTGAATCCGCTCCGGTCTCGACGCTTGCGCCGCACGCACGTGCAGGTACACGTTCGTCAATACGCCCACGTCGCATGCCCCAACGGCGCGCGGTTCAGCTCGTCGCGCAGCAAGCGCCACTGGGGCAGGAAGCGGTCCATGTGGGCGATGAACTGGACGTTGTGCCGCCGCTCCAGCAGGTGTACCATCTCGTGGACGACGATGTACTCGATGCAGCTTGGCGGCTTTTTGATCAGCTCCAGGTTGAGCCAGATGCGGCGCGCGTCGGGGTTGCAGGCGCCCCAACGGGTCTTCATCTGCCTGACGCGCCACTCGGCCACCTCGACGCCAATGATCATTTGCCACCTGGCCGCCAGCGGCGGGATGAGCAGCTTGAGCTGCCGGCGGTACCAGGTCAACAGCACCCGCTCACGCTGCGCCCTGTCGCTGCCGGGACGCACGAAGAGGTCGAGGGTCGTGTTGTTGCGCACCACGACGCCGGGCGCGCCGGCGCGGTAGTCGACGTTGAGCAGGTAGCGCCGCCCTTGAAAGTAGTGGCTCTCGCCCGACACCAGCTCGCGCGCCGACTGCCGTTCCTGCTGTGCGAACTTGCCCTGCTGGCGACGGATCCAGGCCAGGCGCGCGATCACCGCCAGACGCACCGCCTCGTCGTCCACCAGCAACGGCGCGGCCACCCGCACCCGGCCATCGGGCGGATAGACCGCCAGGTGCAGGTTCTTGATCTCCTTGCGCACCACGTCGACCACCAGGTCGCCAACGGTGATCTGATGCACCTCAGTACTCACTCTGGTTCTTCACCAGCTCGAAGATGCGTTCGACAACCTGTTCCAGCGTCTCTTCGGGTACTACGCTGTAGCTGACTGACGCGTCGCTGATCTCCGTGCTGGAGCCAATGGTCTCGTCCTGCGCGCCCACGCCAGCCATCTTCAACGCGCCGGCGATCGCGTTCCTCACCATCTTGGTCTTGAAGCGATTGCCGCGCCAATCATCCTGCTTGCTCACACGGACGGCGGTATCCACCCACAGGGCGAGCTGCTCGAACTGCCCCAGGTTGTCGTACAGCGCCCGTTTGGCCGGCGTGTCCAGCGACGGGGGATAGCTGGCGCTGCTGGCGGGGTTCTGCACCTGCTGCGCCAGCGCCACGATCTCGGCCAGATAGGCTTCGTAGGCCAGCGCCTCGGCCTTGCGCTGCTGGATCAGGGTATCCAGCAGGTCGGACATCCTCTCGTAGTAGCGGGGGTTGATGGGCTGCTCGTCGATGATCAGCCGGCGCAGGTTGTTTTCGATGGTCTCGGCCACCGCGTCCGGCTTTTTGGCGATCCCCGGCGGCAATGCGTCCACGAAGGCCGCGCCGCGCGCCGCGGCCAACTGCACCAGCGACAGGTCGTCGAAGGCCGAGATCTTCTCGCTCTCCTCGGCGCGGATGTAGGTGTCCAGCAGGTGACGCATGGCCGGCTCGTAGACCTTGAGGTCGATGTAGTCGCCGCTGGCCAGCTTGACCTCGCCGCGCACCTGCTCGTAGTGCGTCACCTCGCGCCGCAGCGCCTCGATCTCCGCCGCGCTGTAGCCGGCCGCGGGCAGCTCGTTGGCCAGGTTGGCGTAGGCGCGCACCAGCGACGCCGCCAGCCTGTAGAGCGCGATGCGCCTGGGTTCGTTGTCCTTGAGCGCGTCCTGGTCGCCGGTGTCGGCGGCGCAGAAATAGTGCAGATAGTCCACCGTGCCCTTGGGCGGCGCCACCGGCTCGCACAGCGCCCGCACCGCCTCGCGCGCGGTCTCCAGCCGTTCCCGCGCCTGCGTCAGCCGGTCGGTCAGCAGCCCCTGCACGTCCTCCTGGTCGTAGCCCTCGAACGCGCCGGCCGTGTAGTCGTGGATCGAGCGCTCCAGGCTGTGAAACAGGTCGCGGTAGTCGACGATGTAGCCGTACTCCTTGTCCTCGCCGTCCAGCCGGTTGACGCGGCAGATGGCCTGGAACAGGCCGTGATCCTGCATCGGCTTGTCGATGTACAGGTAGGTGGCGGGCGGCGCGTCGAAGCCGGTCAGCAGCTTGTCCACCACGATCAGCAGCCGCATCTGGCCCGGCTCGTCGACAAACTTGCGCTTGACCTCCCGCTCGAACTCCTCCACCCGGCCCATGGCCTGCTCTTCCGGCTGGTTGAAATAATCGGCCAACATGCCGCGGTAGATGCTGTACTGGCGCAGCTTCTCAGTCAGCCCCTCGCCCGTTTCCTCGCCCTTGATGTCGCTGGCCGTGGGCCTGTAGGAGGTGACGATGGCGCAGCGGTCGAAGCCGTGGCTGACGAACAACTGGTAGAACTTGCAGGCGTTGTAGATGCTGTCCGACACCAGCAGCGCGTTGCCGCGGCCGCTCAGCAGCCGGTCACGCGTCGCCATGTCCAGCAGGATATCGGCCACGATCTGCTCCAGCCGCGCTTTGGAGCTGAGCACTCGCTGCATGGTGCCCCAGCGCTGCTTGAGCTGGGCCAGCGCCACGTCGTTCAGCCCCTGGGTCTTGGCCGCGAACCACTGGTCGATCCTGGCCGGCGAGGTCAGGTTCTGGTCGACGTCGCGCGCCTCGTAGCGCAGGTCCAGCACCACGCCGTCGCGCACCGCCTGGTCATACTTGTAGGTGTGGATGTAGGGGCCGAAGACCTCGATGCTGCGCTGCTTGTCGGCCTTGAGCAGGGGCGTGCCGGTGAAGCCGATGAAGAGCGCGTTGGGCAGGATCTCCTTCATGGCCTCGTGCAGCTTGCCCGACTGGGTGCGGTGACACTCGTCCACGTAGACGGTCAGATCGCCCTTGGCGGCGAAGCCGGGCGGCAGGCTGCGCCGCACCTCGGCGATGAAGCCCTCCACGTCCCCCTCCTCCTTGCCGGGGAACTTGTGGATCAGCGAGCAGAGCAGCCAGGGCGCGGCCTCGTTGAGCCGGTCGATCAGGTCCTGCCCACTTTTGGCGCGGTAGATGCCCTCCTCCACGCCCAGGAAGACCTTCTCGATCTGCTCGTCCAGCTCGACGCGGTCGGTGATGATCAGCACACGCGCGTTGGGGCGGTGCTCACGCAGCCACTTGGCCAGCCAGACCATGGTCAGGCTCTTGCCGCTGCCCTGGGTGTGCCAGATGATGCCCCCCGCGCGCTGCATGACGCGGCGCTGGGCCGCGCGCACGCCGAAATACTGGTTGTGGCGGCAGACCTTCTTGACGCCGGCGTCGAAGGCGATGAAGTCATGGATGATCTCCAGCAGGCGTTCTTTGTTGCACAGTTGCCGCAGACAGCGGTCCAGCGGGTTGGCGACGCCAGCCGACTCGTCCCCCTCCTCCTGCCAGGTCAGATAGTACTTTTCCGGCGTCTCGATGACGCCGTAGCGCAGCCCCTCGGTGTCGTTGCCGGCCAGCAGGAGCTGGACGGTGCTGAAGAAGGGGCGGATGAAGGTCTTCTTCTGATTGTCCAGGTTTTGGCGGATGCCCTGGCTGACCGAGACGGTGGAACGCTTGAGCTCCAGCACCGCCAGCGCCAGGCCGTTGACGTAGAGCACCACATCGGGCCGCTTGCTGTGCTCGCCGGCCACGGTGACCTCCTCGGCGAGGGCGAAGTCGTTGGCCAGCGGCGTCTGCCAGTCGATCAGATGCACCGTCTCGGTGGCCTCGCCCACGTCGGCCCTGACCTGGACGCCGTAGCGCAGCAGGCTGTAGACCGCCTTGTTGACGTCGTAGAGGCTCTTGGACTGGTCGCCGGCCGTCTTGAGCAGCTCGTGCAGGGCGCGGTCGATCAGCGAGGGGCTGACGCCCCGGCGGGCCAGGTAGGCGCGCACGAAGTCCACCTCGATGTTGCTGTTGCCGGCGCGCTCCTCCCAGTTGCCCAGGTAGGTGTACCCCAGCGCGTCGCGCAAGAGCCTGACCACACGGTTTTGGGTGGCGCGTTCTTTCTGGCCGACGGTGCTCATGGCAACTCCCAGTCTTCGATCTGCAAGCCGTCGACCCGCCCGAACTCCCCCGTGTTGTGGGTGACCAGCGTGGCCGGCAAGGAACGGGCATGGCCGGCGATGAGGAGATCGTAGGGGCCGATGGGCCGTCCCTGGCGCTGCAAGTCGCAGCGGATGGCCGCGGCCTCCGTGGCCTGCTCCTCGCCCCAATCCAGCACCTGCACGTAGCGCAGGAAGTGCGCCAGGTTGGCGCGGTTGCGCTGCGGCTGACTGGAGTTACAGACCCCAAAGGCTAGCTCATAGTGGACGATCTGCGAGATGGCGACTTCGGCGGGATCGACTTGCAGCAGCCGGGCGCGCAACACGGGCGGCCGCTCGTTGATGACGCCGATGCAGGCGTTGGTGTCCAGCATGTAGCGGATCATGGGAAGGGGGTCCGGGGTGCGTCAGCTTCCAGCCCGCCCGTGGCCAGGAAGTCAGGGCTGAAGCCGCTGAGCCCTTCGACGAACCCGTCCCAGGTGGGCATGCGCGGCGTGAGGATCAGGCTGTCGCCAGACTTGTGGATGAACACCTCGCTGGCATCCAGCCGGAACTCCTTGGGCAGGCGGATGGCCTGGCTGTTGCCGCTGGTGAAGACCTTGGCAATCGCGGTTTGCATGGCTGTACCTCCTTGGTTTGTATACACAAGAGTATATACGTTTTGGGTCAAGGCGCAAATTCCCGCCCGCAGCCGCCGCGGCTCACACCAGCCGTATCCTGCCGGTGAGCAGCTCCTGCATCATGCCCTGCTTGAGGAGCTTCGTCTTGTCGCGTCGCCGCTCCAGCGCGGCGATCTCGGCGTCCATGTCGGAGAGGATGGCGGCGATGGCGGTTTGTTCGGACAATGTCTCGGGCGTTTTGTAAACGAAACTCACAAAATCCTTCTGGTAGAGGTGATTGATCGTGGAACCAGCGCTTAGCTGTGTAAGAAAATCGGTAAATACGTTTGAGCAGAGTATATAGTAGAAGAACTCAGGATCGAACGCATTCTCGATTGGGCGAATCACGAAGACACCACTATTCAAAGTAGCAGGCTTATCAAGATGAGTTATCAACGCTACCTTACCGATAGTGCCGTCCTTTGTCACAAGCACGTCATGCTTCCTCAACTGAATGTTTCTGTCTTGTGCGTAGCGTGCCGCTGAAACATAGTGGCAGTTTTGCCAATCGATGTAGCCGCCATTGAACTCGGTTCCTGTGACCAGATAATAGTCTCCGGTGTCCAAGTATTCAGCAGTTGTCAAACCCTGCCAGCCAATTCGAGCCTTAAGAATTGCCGTATCCCCGAGTCTTTTCTCCACCCACCCCTCCTCCGGGTGCAACAACTCCTGCATCGCCCCCTGCTTGATCGCGCGCTTCTTGGCGATCAGCCCTTCGAGCGCGTCGATGAGCGCGTCGACGTCGCTCAGGGCTTCGGCGATGGCTTGTTGTTCGGCGAGGGTG
>JACSRL010000487.1 GCA_014879765.1 Anaerolinea sp.
ATTCTCCAAACAACTACCCCAGTCTACTGCTGGGTTGGTTTTATGATTCCAAAACACAACAGTCGAGAAAGTGAGTTGACATCCCAGACTTCAGAAGTCGCCGGTTGAAGCCATACCAGGTTCCTGACGGCAAATAAGCTTCGCTCGTAGGATTCGGCGACTTCCGAAGTCTCGTCGGTTCAACCCGTTTTGAACACACCCTTACGATTTCTAAACGATCGGCTCAGTTGTTTCGACGAATCAAGGAGCAATGCAGTGCGCAAGGTGCTGATGGTGGCCTGGTACTTTCCGCCGTGGGGCGGAGCGGGCGTGCAGCGAACGCTGAAACAGGTCAAATACCTGCCGCAGTTTGGCTGGCAGCCGGTGGTGTTGACCGGGCCACCGCCGCGCGCCGGGCTGAGCGATTCCACGCTGCTGGAAGAGCTGGGCCAGGCGCCCGCCGTGCATCGGACGCGCGCGCTGTTGCCGCCGGCCGCACTGCCTTGGCGCGTGCGGCACGCGCTCACCCGCTGGCTACTCCTCAGCGATGAACAGGCCGGCTGGCGCCCCTTTGCGCTGAGGGCCGGCTCGGAGCTGATCGAGCGCGGCGGCATCGACGCCGTTTACACCACCTCCACGCCCTACACGGCGCATCTGGCCGGTCTGCAGATCAAACAACGCTTCGGTCTACCCTGGATCGTCGATTTTCGCGATCCATGGACCGACAACGTGGCCATTCAGCCGCCCACCGCCTGGCACCGCCAGCGCATCCGGCGCTGGGAACAGCAGGTGATCGGCGCTGCCGACTGCGTGACGGTGGTCAGTGAGCCGATGGCGCAGGCCTTTCGGGCCGCTTATCCACAGGTGGCATCGCAACGCTTCCTGACCTTGCCCAACGGCTTCGATCCGGACGACTTTGCGCACACCGAGCCGGCCGGCCGGCAACCAGGACGCATGGGCATCGTCTACAGCGGCTCCTTCTACGGCCAGCGCAGCTCACAGCCCTTTCTGGAGGCGCTGCGCAACGTGCTGGAACGCGGCGACCTGCCCCGCTCCGCCGTTCATCTTCGCCTGGTGGGCAACGTGGGACAGGCCACGGTCGACCAGGTCAGGATGCTGAGGCTGGAGGACGTGGTCGAGGTGACCGGCTACGTGGCGCATCGGCAGAGCGTCGCCTACGTGCTGGGCGCCGACGTGTTGCTGTTGATGATTGCGCCCGGCCCCGGCAGCGCAGGCGTGCTGACCGGCAAGATCTTCGAATACCTGGCCGCGCGCCGGCCGATCCTGGCGCTGACGCCACCCAGCGCGGCCGCCGACCTGATCCGAGAAAGCCGCGCCGGCGTGGTCATCGATCCCGACGACGGCCCAGCCATTGAGCGCCAGGTGATCGAGTGGCACGGCCAATGGCAGCGCGGCGAGCTGGCCTGCAACAGCGACGCCGCGGTCGTCGAACGCTTCGACCGGCGGCGGCTAACCCGGACGCTGGCGGCCGCGCTGGATGGCGCCAGCGCCGGCCGCGAGATCAGGTAACCAGGACTTCCCATGCGTCTTTGCCTCATCGCCAACCCCAACAGCATCCATACCCAGCGTTGGGTGCGCCATTTCGCCGGCCGCGGGCACGAAATCCACCTGCTGGGGGACAAGCCGCTCATCGGCGCGCCGCCGGCCGGGGCCACCTTTCACGACCTGACCCGGCAGAACAACGCGGCCAAGCTGCGCTATCTCGTCTGGGCACGGACGGTGCGCCGGCTGGTGCGGCAGATCCGGCCCGATGTGCTGCACGCCCACCAGGTGGCCAGCGCCGGCTGGCTGGCCGCGGCGGCCGGCTATCATCCATTGCTGGTGACGGCCTGGGGCTCGGACCTGCTGCTGGGCGCGGCGCGCTCCCCGCTGCAGCGCCAGTTGGCCCGCTGGGTGCTGGGCCGGGCCGACTACGTGACCTGCGTCTCTGTCCAGTTGGTCGAAGCGGCCCAGGCGCTGGGCGCGCCGGCCGGGCGGGTCGAGCTAACCCCCTGGGGCGTGGACACGGCGCTGTTTCATCCCGATGAAGCGGCCAATGCCCGGCCGCCGCTGGTGCTCAGCATCCGCGGCATCAAGCCGGTCTACAACCCGCTGCTGATCGCGCAAGCCATCCCAGCCGTGCTCGCCGCGCGGCCTGACGCCCGCTTCGTCATCCGCACCTACAGCGGCGATCCGGAACTGCTGGCCACGTTCCGGGAGCTGGTGGCCCAGGGCAACGCGGCCGGCGCGGTCGAATACATCGGCGACCTGGCGGACGACCGCGCCATCGCCGATCTCTACCGCCAGGCGGCGGTGGTGGTGTCGGTCCCCGCCTCCGACGGTACGCCACAGTCGGTGCTGGAGGCCATGGCCTGCGGCGCGACGCCGGTGGTCAGCGACCTGCCGGCGCTGCGTCCCTGGGTGCGGCATGAGCAGGAGGGCCTGGTGACGCCGGTGGGCGACGCCGCGGCGCTGGCCGGCGCAATCGTGCGCCTGCTGGACGACGAGGCGCTGCGCGCCGCGCTGCGGGCGGCAGCCGTGCGCCGGGTGCAGCAGCGGGCCGATAGCCGCCTGTGGATGGAACGCTACCAGCAGATCTACCAACAACTGGCGGCCGGCCAGCCGCCGCGCGCGCCGCTTTCCCCATTCGGCGAGGAGCCGTAGCCATGTTCGCCAAAGGCAAGCAGCTTGCCGGTCAGTCGTCGCTCTACACCATCGGCGAGGTGTTGCGCAGCAGCCTGTCGTTTCTGCTGCTGCCCATCTACACGCGGCTGCTGACGCCGGCCGACTATGCCATCCTGGGGGTGATGAGCCCGGTCTTTGCGCTGCTGTCGGCGCTGATGGCGCTGGGCCTGCCGGCCGCGCTGGTGCGTTTCTATTTCGACTACCAGGATGACCCCGCCACCCTGCGCCGCTATGTGGGCACCATCACCCTTTTCGGCCTGGTGAGCGGCCTGGCGGGCTCGCTGTTGCTGACGCTCTTCGGCCCGGCCATCTTCGGCTGGCTCCTGCCCAACACGCCATTCCACCCCTTTGTGCTGATCACCATCTGGAATTCAGGCATCACCGTGGTGTCGGTGCTGGCCTTGCAGCTCCTGCGCGCCCGCCAGCAGGCGCAATACTTCATCAGCTTCAGCCTGGTCGATTTCGGCCTGACCACGGCGCTGATCATCTTCTTCGTGGTGGGGCTGCGGATGGGCGCGCTGGGCAGCCTGTGGGGCCAACTGCTGTCGGCCGTGGTGATGGCCGTGCCCGCGCTGTGGATACTGGGGCGCGCCGGCAAACTGAGCTTCTCCTGGCCGCTGCTGCGCAGCTCGCTGCGCTTCAGCCTGCCGCTGCTGCCTTTCATCCTGGGCACCTGGGGGCTGAATGTCTCCGACCGCATCGTGCTGGACGGGCTGGTCTCGCGCGAGGCGCTGGGACTGTACACGTTGGGCTATCAGTTCGGCGTGTTGCTCAATTTGATCGCCATGGCGCTGAACAATGCCTGGCAGCCTTTCTTCTACCAGAACGCGGGCGACCGCAAGAACGACGCCATGATCGGCTCCTTCATCACCTACCAGGTGGCGCTGATGGTGCTGATGGCGCTGGCCGTGGCCATGCTGGCGCCTGAGGTGATCCAGATCATGGCCACGCCGGCCTATCAGGGCGCGGCCGCCATCGTGCCCTGGATCGCCGCGGGCTATGTGATGCGCTATCTCTACTTCTTCCCGGTCAACGGCATGTTGTTCCACAAGCGCACCGGCTGGGTGGCGGCGCTGACCATCCTGGCCGCGGCGCTGAACATTGGACTGAACCTGCTGCTGGCGCCGCGCTTTGGCATCATGGCCGCGGCGATCAACACGCTAGTGGCCTTCACGGTGCTCTTCGTCATGGCCCTGATCATCGGGCAGCGCGTCTATCCGGTGCGCTACCAGTGGGGCCGGCTGCTGCGGCTGATGGGGCTGGCGCTGGCGCTGTTCCTGGTGAGCTGGCGGCTGGCGCCCGGCGTCAACGTCTGGGTAAGCGCGGCGCTGGACCTGCTGCTGCTGGCCAGCCTGCCCCTGCTGCTGTGGGTGACAGGCTTCTTCACGCCGGGTGAAAAGGAACGCGCGGCGCAGTTGGCCCATCAAATCGTGGGAAGGATCAGGCGATGAGCAACGAATCGAGGCCCAGGCAGCCCATGCGGGTGGCCATGCTCCTCTCCAACGCCTACCGGCCCGATCCGCGCGTGCTGAAGGAGGCGCGCTCGCTGGCCGGGGCTGGCTACGAGGTGACGGTCATCGCCTGGGATCGCGAGGGCACATACCCAGCCCAGCAACAAACCGAAGGCTTCGCCGTGCAGCGGGTGCAGGATGTGCGCTCCAGCTATGGCGCGGGGCTGCGTCAGGCGCTGCGCCTGCCGCGCTTCTGGCTGGCTGCCTGGCGCCGGCTGAGCCAGTTGCGGCCGGCCGTGGTGCATTGTCACGACTTCGACACTCTGCCGCCCGGCTGGCTGTGGGCCAAGCTGCACCGCCGGCCGGTGATCTACGACGCGCATGAGTATTACACCGAGCTGCAAAAGCCGCGGCTGCGCGGGCTGGCGGGTAAGGTGCTGCTGCCCTTGATCGCCGCGGCTGAGCAGGTGTTGAGCCGCACTGCCGCGGCTGTGGTCACTGTGGATGAACGCATCGCCCGCCGCTATCACAACCGGCGGGTGGTGGTCATCGGGCACTATCCGCCGATGGATTTCGCACGGGGCGTGGCTCGGTCGGAGACCGGCCACAGCATTGAGAGCGGCCACAGCAGTGAGGCGGCTCGGTCGGAGACCGGCCACAGCATTGAGAGCGGCCACAGCAGTGAGGTGGCTCGGTCGGAGACCGGCCACAGCTTGGTGTATGCCGGGCGCTTTTCCACCGATCGGGGCATGATCGTCATCGCCGAGGCGATGCAGCGGCTGGCGGTGCAGGGGCTGCGGCCGCGGCTGCGTCTCTTGGGCACGTGGACGAATCAAGGAGAAGAGCAGGCTTTCTGGCGCGCGCTGGCCGGCTTGGAGGCGCAGGTGGAGATGTTGGGCTGGGTGCAGTTTGCCCAGGTGCCGGCCCAACTCGCGACGGCCGACCTTGCGCTGGCCGTGCTGCAGCCCATCGAACGCTACCGGGCGGCGCTGCCGGTGAAGCTGTTCGAGTACATGGCCTGTGGCCTGCCGGTGATCATCAGCGATTTCCCGGCCAACCGGGCGGTGGTGGCGGGCGCGGACTGCGGCATTCTGGTGGAGCCCAGCGATGTGGACGCCGTCGCCGCGGCCATGACCCGGCTGCTGGACGATCCAGCCGAAGCCCGTCGCCTGGGCGCCAATGGCCGCCGCGCCTTTGAGGAGCGGTACAACTGGCAGGCGCTGGAACGGAAGTTGTTGGCGCTGTATGCGGAGCTGAGATGACCGGGTGACGGGATGTTGCCTGGGCTTGCCACGGCGCCGGCGCCGATTGAAATCGGCGCCTGGCATATCGAAGCATGCTAAAGCAAGCTCCGCGGTGCGCGCGTGTGCAGGTCGCATCTGAGGATGCTCACTCCGCGGTGGTGTGTAATCCCGCGG
>JACSRL010000184.1 GCA_014879765.1 Anaerolinea sp.
TCTGCGTTTGCAGCAACGTCGTCGGAGGTAATTCTGTCTGCAAATCGCCTCAAAAGTGCCTGGCACCTGGGCAGTTACGATGTGTGTTAGTATAAGCCACAAGACGCTTCAACCGCAAGAATGGCAGCATTGCTCTTGCCCTGGATCTGTGCTATAATCCCGCCCGTCAGCCAAAAAAGGAGTTTTATGTCCGGCGAAATCGATTTTTCCCTCTTCATCGCTGCCCTGCGCCGTCGCTGGTGGATCATTCTGCTCTGCGTTGGCCTTGCCCTGGCGCTGGCGGTGGGCATCGGCCTGCTGCAAGGCCGGCGCTACCAGGCCAGCAACGTGCTGCTGGTTCAGTCCCCCCGCTATCAGTGGCGTTTGAGCGGTGAGATCGCCGCGACCACCAATCAGAATCGCGATTATCAGCGCGAGGTGCTGGCCATCGCGCGCAGCGACGAGATCGCCCAGGCCGCGGCCGTCAGCCTGGCGGCCGGCGATCCGAGCCAGGATGCCGCGCAGCAATCGGTCCAGGATGCCATCGCGGTGCGCGCGGGCGACGGCAACACCATCGTCGTGACCGCGACTTCCACCGACCCGGAGCGGGCCGCGGCCTATGCCAGCGCCTGGACCCAGGCGCTGATCGACTCGGCGCGCGAGATCTACGGCGCGACGGAAGAGCTGGCGGCGTTCGAAGGCGAGCTGCTCCAACTGGAGGCGCGGCTGTTGGAGAAGGAGGCCGCGCTGGCGGCCGTGCGGGCGCGCACCGGGCTGCTGAGCAACGTCAACGTCCCCGATGAGGCCATGGAGCCGAGCCTGCACTTGCAGCAGGCGAACCAGCTCACCGAGCTGCTGGCTGGCTACAACCTGGCGGTGGAGCAGGTGCATTTCCTGCGCAGCCAGGTGGCCGCGGCCGCGCCGGGCGCGGATCTGGCGCAGTTGCCCTGGGAGCTGCTGGCCGCGCCGCCGCTGGCCGGACACACCACCCTGTCGCCCGAGGTGGCGCGTGCCAGTCTGGAGGACCCGGCCCGTCTGGCGGCGCTGTTGCAGCGGGAGGAAAACGCCTTGCAGACCATCGCCGACCTGCTGTCCAGCCAGGCGGAAGCGCAGCGCACCGCGCTGGCCGCGGATTGGCAAGAGTTTTCCAACGTCAACCGTGAGCTGAACCAGGCGCGCGATCTCTATCAGATCGTGTTGCGCAAGGTCAACGAGCTGCGGCTGCAGGATCGCCTGGCGCCCAGCCTGTTGACCCCTGTGGGCGGCATCGAGCCGCTGGTGACCCATGTGCGTGCGCCTCTGTGGGGGCTGCTGGCCACGGCCGCCGTCGCCGGCCTGATCGTCGGCGTGTTGCTGGCGGTGTTGGCGGAGCGCTCCAGCCGCAAAGCCACGCCAGAAGCGCCAGAAGTTCAACTTCTTCCGAGAAGTTGAACTTCTTCCGAGAAGTTGAACTTCTTCCCAAGTCTCAGGTTGACAAACTGTTGCAGATTCTGGTATAGTTGGGCCACAGTCGGCAACTTCACAACAGCCTGGCAGCGCCGCCGGTCTTTTTGCAACCAACCCACGTGCATGGCGCTAACCTCGTCGAAGGCGTCAAATCCAATTTAATCCGCCTTGGTGTGCCGGAGGAGAAATCGGTTCATGGACAACAAACCCTGGTTGAAGAACTACGAGAAGGGCGTGCCCGCCACGCTCCAGCCCTACGTGCAGCAGACCCTCATCGACGTGATGCGCGAGACGGTCAGCCAACGGCCCAACCACACGGCGCTCTATTTCAAGGGCAGCAAGATGAGCTAT
This sequence comes from Anaerolinea sp., assembly GCA_014879765.1. Lineage (GTDB taxonomy): Bacteria > Chloroflexota > Anaerolineae > JAAEKA01 > JAAEKA01 > JAAEKA01. Next base: position 1,777 of record JACSRL010000184.1, read on the forward strand.
AGCCAGTTGGACCAGTTGAGCGATCAGTTCGCCAACGCGCTGGTGGCCATGGGCGTCAAGAAGGGCGAGCGGGTGGCGCTGGTGATGCCCAACATCCCGCAGTTCGTGGTGGCCGAGTTCGGCGTCTGGAAGGCTGGCGCGGTGGCCGCCTGCATCAATCCGCTCTACACCGAGTATGAGATGGAACACGCGCTCAACGAATGCGGCGCTGAGACGGCCGTGGTGATGACCCTGTTCTACGATAAGGTCAAGCACGTGCAGAGCAAGACCAAGGTCAAACGGGTGATCGCGACCAGCGTCAAGGAGTACCTGCCCTTCATCATGCGCCTGCTCTTCACGCTGGTCAAGGAGAAGAAGGAAGGCCATCGCATCACCCTGCAGGCGGGCGATTTCTGGTACCAAAACCTGTTGAAGCAATACAAGGGTTCCGGCCGCCCCAAGGTGACGGTCAACCCCTCCGACAACGCGATTATTCTCTTCACCGGCGGCACCACCGGCCTTTCCAAGGCGGCCGTGGGCTCGCACGAAGGGCTGGTCATGTCGGGCAAGCAGATCTTCGCCTGGTTCCAGAACACGCTGCAGGAATACGGCGACGTCTTCCTGACCGCGCTGCCCCTTTTCCACGTCTTCGCCAACGCCGGCGTGCAGCCTGCGGCGCTGGTCAGCCGCGCCGGCATGGCGCTGGTGCCCAACGCACGCGACATCCCCGACGTGATGAAGACCATCCAACAGACCAAGGCGACCTTCTTCCCCTCGGTGCCGACCATGTTCAACGCCATGCTGAACCATCCGCTGGTCAAAGAGGGCAAGGTCGATCTCACCTCCATCAAGCTGTGCATCTCCGGCGCCTCTGCGCTGCTGAAGGACACCAAGGACAGCTTCGAAAAGCTGACCGGCAGCCGCATCGTCGAGGGCTACGCCCTGACCGAATCGATGATGGCCATCTGCTGCACGCCGGTGGTGGGCAAATACAAGGTCGGCTCCATCGGCATGCCGGTTTCCGACGTCTTCGTGCGCATCGCCGACGTGGAGGATGGCAGCAAGTCGCTGGAGCTGGGCGAGGGCAACGTGGGCGAAATCGTCATCCGCGCGCCGCAGTTGATGCGCGGCTACTGGCAGCGCCCCGACGCCACCGCCGAGATGCTCAAGAGCGGCGAGCTCTTCACCGGCGACCTGGGCTACATGGACGAGGATGGCTACATCTTCATCGTCGATCGCAAGAAGGACGTGGTCAAGGTCTCCGGCTTCCAGGTCTGGCCGCGCGAGGTGGAAGAGGTGCTGGCCATGCACCCCAAGGTGATGGAGGTCGCGGTGGCCGGCATCCCCGACCCGCGCACCACCGAGGCAGTCAAGGCCTGGATCGTCTTGCAGTCTGGCCAGGCCGCCACGGCCGATGAGATCCAGAGCTTCTGCAAGGAAAAGCTGACCGGCTACAAGGTGCCGCGCTTCATCGAATTCCGCTCCGAGCTGCCCAAGAGCACCGTCGGCAAGGTGCTGCGCCGCGAGCTGGTCAGGGAAGAATTGGAAAAGTCCAAGTGAAACGTGAAACGTGAAACGTAACCAGAGCGCTTCTGGTTATGCTTCACGTCTTCTAACTGCTCAGGCGGCGGGCCAAATGTTGGTTTCGGTACGGCGCAGGATTTCGCTACGGCGGCCTACTCAATCCAAGCGCCTACTCAACCAACGTGCGCACACCCGTCGGCTGAGCAGTAACCACGGCTTCACGTTTCGCACAACCCAAAGCCAATCCCCATCATCCCGCAATTCCGGTCACGCATCACGCATCACGTATCACGCATGCCTCTGATCACCGAACTGTTGCACCGCGTCGCCTATCACGAATGTGACCTCCACCAGATCGTGCGCGACGCCTGCTATCTGCGCTACATGCAGGAGGCGGCTTTCAATGCCTCGGCCGTGGCCGGCTATGGCGATGACCGCTATCAGGCCATGCGGCGCGTCTGGCTGATCCGGGAGAGCGTGGTCGATTTCATGGCGCCGCTGCGCTATGGCGACCAGGTGATCGTGCGCACCTGGGTGGCCGACTTCCGCCGCGTGCGCTCCCGCCGCGCCTATGAGCTGCGACGCGCGGGCGATCAGCAGCTCATCGCCCGCGCCTACACCGACTGGGCCTTTCTCGACCGGGACACCGGCCGGCCCGCGCTGATCCCCGCTGAGCTGATCGCCGGCTTCTTCCCTGACGATCAACCGGGCGAGGCGCAGGAGCGGGCGCGCTTCCCGGTCGCGCCGCCGCCGCCGCCCGGCCTGTGTACCCTGCGCCAGCCGGTGCAGTGGCGCGATCTGGACAGCGTGGGCCACGTCAACAACGCGGCCTATGGCGATGCCATCGAAAATGCGGGCCGCGCGGCCGTGCGGGCCAGCGGCTGGCCAGCCAGTCGCATGGCAGAGGCGGGCTTCGACCTGGCCACGCGCCATCTGCGCATCGAGTACCGCCAGCCGGCCCTGCCCGACGACGATCTGCTGATCTCCACCTGGCTGTCGGCGCTGACGGAGCAGGGCGCGCTGCGCCACACCACCGTGGCGCGCGCCGCCGATGGCGAGCTGTTGGCGCAGGCTGAGACGGCTTGGGGCTGCGTCGATCTGCCGGCCAGGGCCGCCATCGCCGCGTCGCCTGCTTTTCTTGCCGATCTGCGCGGCCAGACAGCCCTGCCCCTGGACCAAGGAGCACACCGTGGCGCGCCGATCTCATCTTAACCCCGCTGCTTTTGAGCTGCCAGGCGGCCCGTTGGGGGTGCTGCTGATCCACGGCTTCACCGGTGCGCCGCCGGAGATGCGGCTGCTGGGTGAGTATCTCCACGCGCGCGGCATGACCGTCTCAGCGCCGCTGCTGCCCGGCCATGGTACGTCGGTGGAGGAGATGAATCGCTGCCGTTGGCAGGAGTGGACTGGCTGCGTGGAGCAGGCGCTGGCTGAGCTGCGCAGCCGCTGTTCGCCAGTCTTCGTGGGCGGGCTTTCCATGGGCGGGCTGCTCGCCTTGTACCTGGCCGCTCAGCATCCTGATCTGCCGGGCGCGATGGCCTATGCGCCGGCGTTGAAGATCGCCGACTGGCGGCTGCCCATGAGCCACCTGTTGAAGTATCTCATCCGCAGCATCCCCAAGGGGGAGAGCTACTATCAGGATTTCACCGACCCCAACGCGGTGCAGCACATCTGGAGCTACGACGCCAATCCCCTGGCTGCGGGCGCGCAGTTGGACAGCCTGCGCCGCGCGACCCAGCGCATGCTGCCCCAGATCGTCTGCCCCCTGTTCATCGTTCACAGCACGCTGGACCCGGCCGTTCGTTTGGATAGCGCCCAAGCCATCTGCGACGGCGTCAGCACCCCGCCGGATGATGTGACCGTGCTGACGCTGCACAATTCCGGCCACAATCTGTTGGTGGACAGCGAGTGGGAGTTCGTGGCCGAGCAGACGGCCCGTTTCATCTACGCCCACCTGGCTTAGCCGACGAAGTCTCTGAAGTTCTCGCGGGTGATGGTCTCCACCTGCGCCTCGGGGTAGGCGGCGGTGAAGGCTTGGCGCGCGGCCGCCCGCGCCTGGCCCTGCCACTTGAACTCGTAGCCATAGAGCACGCCACCGCGCTCCTCCACATAGTCGATCTTTGATAAAAATAAGGTAACTGCTCAGCCCGTCGTTCAGAAACCGGGTTTTTCTGGTGCGTCCATGGTCTTCGTCTGCGCAACGGCCTTTCATGGCGCCATGACCTTGGTCTGTGAGACAAAAA
>JACSRL010000039.1 GCA_014879765.1 Anaerolinea sp.
GCGGCGCCCGGCACTCCGATGGATGAAGGTAGCGGGGCTCGGTCGGAGACCGGCCCGAGCGGTGAGCTACTTTCTAAACAGCCGCCGCGCCGGGCGGCGCCCGGCACTCCGATGGATGAAAATGGCGGGGCTCGGTCGGAGACCGGCCCGAGCGGTGAGCTATTTTCTAAACAGACAGATTTGAAGAGTCGGGTTCTGGCCGCGGTCAGGGACTACGGCGTTCAGTTGACGTTGTTCCGCAACGCGGTGAGCCAGTGGGCCGGGATCAACACAACCGACATGGAATGCCTGAAGTTCCTGTTCCTCCAGGGCCGCTCCACCCCCACCGAACTGGCCCGGCACACCGGCCTGACCTCCGGCGCAACGACCGCCATGCTCGATCGGCTGGAACGGGCCGGCTTGATTGAGCGGCGCCCCAACCCCAACGATCGCCGCGGCACGCTGATCACCCCGGCGCAGTCGGGCGCGGAGAGGGCCGCGTCATGGTTCGAATCGGCGCGCCAGGCGCAGGACGCGCTGGTCTCCAGCTACTCCCAAGAGGAGCTGGAGATCATCGCCGATGTCTTTGAGCGCTTCACCCGATTGTGGGAAGCGGAGAGCGAGAAGATGCGCAAGGGCCAAGCGGTGTGACTGAAGGGCGGAGCTGCCAGCCGGCGGCCGGCAGCGAGAAGGCTACGCGGCCCCCAGCCGCGCCTCCAGGTAGGCTTTGAGCACCACGGCGTCGTTGTGCTCCACGTCCTTAGCCCCGTAGACCAGGGTGATGTCCCCGCGGGCGGCCGCCTCCAGCAGCGGCTGCCAGCTCTCCGGCTTCTGCTCCAGCTCGGCCTGATAGCGCCGCTGGAATTCCTCCCAGCGGGCGGTGTCATGGCCGAACCACTGGCGCAGCTCGGTGCTGGGAGATACGTCACGCGTCCAGCCGGTCAGGTGCAGCGCTTCTTTCTTGACCCCGCGCGGCCAGAGGCGGTCGACGAGGAATCGCTCCCCGTCGGCCGCCTCTGGCGCGTCATAGGCGCGTTTGATCCGAATCAGGCCGCTGTGCGGCCGATGCGCACCCGCCATGCCTCAGGGCCCTCCTCCAGGTACTCCCAGGTGAACTGGCCAGCCAGCTCGGCCTGGAACTGGTAGTACAGCGGCTTGGGATTGTGGTCGTTGACCAACTCGAAACCCTCGCCAGGCTCCAGCGCCGCGAACTTGTCGAAGATCAGCGGATGGCGATACATGGGGGGAATGGTGCGGATATCCAGCGTTGCGTCGTTGCTCATTTGAAATGAACTCCTTCAGGAATTTGGTTTACGGGAGGCAGGACGGGCCACACAGGGGTCGCGCCTCCCGGTTGGGAACGATGTGGAACGAGTAACGAGTACCGAGTAATGCGTAACCGGAAAGATTTCCGCAAACCGGTGCGATATCCGGTTACGGGTTACTCGTTACGGGTTCTCGGATTGCGCGGCCGCCTTGCGAATCAAGTAGTGAAACTCGCGTCGCCAGAAGGGGCCGCTGGTCTCGGCTTGCACCAGGGTGTTGCCGGAACGGGCGGCCCACTCCCGCAGCTCCCGCTGCGAGGCGGCGTCGGTGCTGCGGATGGCCAGCGTCTCGCCGGGCGCCAGGCTCTCCATCATCTCCAGCAACTGCACGAAGCCGGCCGCGCAGTTGCTGCCGCGATTGTCCAGGGTCTTGGTCGGCGCATCGATCACGGCTGCGGTCATGGGGTTGCCTCCGGGCTGCTGGGGGTGTTGGGCGTGTACAGGTCATCCAGGTTGCACATGCCGGCGATGGGCGAGCAGGCCCGCCACATGGGGCAGGTGATGAAAACCCCTACCAGCACCACGATCAGCAGCAGCTTGAGCAGGATCACCCGGCCAAAGGGGGTTGTAAACAGCGCGCTGGGGTTGAGGCCAACGTAGGGGTAGGCCTGGATCAGGCCGGTGATGATCAGCGTGGGCAGGATGATGCGCACCACCACCCGGAAGCGCTCCAACTGCTGGCTGGAGGCTACCACCACCGGCAGGGAGACCATGCCGCGCGCCGCGGGCACGGAGACGAAGATGTTCCAGAGCGCCGCGCCGAACCAAAGCCCGAAGGCGGCCAGGTGCAGGGTGCGCACCGCCAGCGGCAGCGGCTGGCCGCCCTGAGAGAGCGTCACGTCGAACGCGGCCTGCACCAGCGCGTCCAGCAGCAGCAGGCCCAGCGCCAGCCGGGCCACGCCGCGTTGGCGGAAGGGATCGGCCGGCCGTGGGCCGTAGGCGAACCAGCCGACGGTCAGCGCGATGCCCAGCAACAGCGCCGCCTCGCCGCCGGCCAGCCAGCCGACGCCCCATTGGCTGAAACGCACCAGGTCCAGCAGCGCGGTCAACAGGAAGAGCGGCAAGGCGACCTGGGCGATGCGGCGGAAGCGCCCCTGCGAGGCGGCGACGAAACGGGCGACGAAGGGGGCCTGGGCCGGCTTGTCGGCCGGGCGGATGAAGAGGCTGATCCACATCAAGCCGCCGGCCAGGGCGGCAAAGCTGATCAGGTGCAGCCAGCGCACGGCCACCGAGCCCAGCGCGCCGGCGCTGTGGGTGGTCATGGTCAGCCAGGTGCCCACCAGGGAGGCGATGGTGATGACGGTCAGCGCCACCTTGGGCAGCATGTACTTGTCCAACAACTGAGTGGAGGCAGTGACGGGCACTGGGGAAGAAACGGCGCTCATGAGATTACCCTCGGTCACGGTCTGAAAAACGGCAGCCTGGCCGGCAACCGTCGCCGCCCGGTGTGTGAAACCGGGGGGTGTGAAAAGGCCAGTTGCCGAATCGGTGATACGTTTCATGCCCACAGCATACCGCAGCAGCACGCGACTGTCTTTGCTCTAGATCAAGCGCCGGCTTCTGTCCGGGGCGACGCCCGCAGCGCGCTTTCAAACATCTCCCGAATCACGTCGTAGCAGCCTTCGCCGCAGCAGGGCAGCTTGCCCACCGCCACGATCTGGCCGTCGCGCATCTGCGGGTAGGCCATGGGGTGGCGCAGACGGCTTCCGTCGCTGAGCATGACGGTCGGCGTGCTGCGCACGCGATAGCGCTCCTGGCCCAGCCGCCCCTCGGCCAGCACGGCCGCGCGCGCCGCGCCGCTGTCGAAGTCACGCGTGAAACGCTCCAGGTCCAGGCCGGCCTCGCGGGCCAGATCCTGCATGACCGCGCGCTGTCCGATGTCGCGCCCCTCGGCGAAGAAGGCCTGGCGGATGCGCAGGTCAAAGTCCAGGCCCACCTGGTCGCCCTGCTGAAAGGCGCACCAGGCGGCCTCGAAGGCGGGCAGCGTCGTGGTGGGCCAGTCGCTGCCAAAGGGCTTGAAGAGCGCCGCCGGCTCCTGCAAGGCCGCCAGCCAGATCTCCAGCTCCAGCTCTGCCCGGTCAGGGGGGCCGCCGCCGTAGACCTCCAGGGGGAAGGCGCGCGTCACCAGGCGGACTCGCCCGGCATACTCCGGCGCGATCCTGTGCAGACGCACAGCCGCCACATAGCACCAGGGGCAGTAGTACTCGGCCCACTGCCACAGCTCAGGAATGTTGTTTGTCATGTCAGCAGGATACAGCAGCGGACGGCGGCTGTCTTTGTTCCAAGTCAAGTAACCTTGAGAGCGCGCCGGACAGCCGCACCACGACAGGGCAACGCGCGGCCGTGGCGCGGAGAGTGCGGTTGCAATTTGGGTTGAACTTTTCTCCCAGCAATGCTACAATCGCCGCTAACGTAGTCTTGCGTCGTGGAGTCCCTCAGAAGGAACTTGAAATATCCCAGATCGTTGATTGGAAACCAACCGGCTCATTCCAAGGCCCCTCGCCCTCAGGACCTGGAATCCAGCGGCTGAGAGCCTGTACAGACGCCCATTTGACAAGGAGGTGCTCGCATGCCGGTGATTGCACGATTCTATGGAATCATCATCAAGATGTACTTCAGTCAAAGCGAACATGGCGTCCCGCACATTCATGCCGTCTACGGCGAGTACAACGCTGTCTTTGAGATCCAAACGCTTGAAATGCTTGAAGGCGATTTGCCCGTGCGAGCCCAAAGACTAGTCAGGGAATGGAGCGCAAAGTATCAACAAGAACTGCTACAGATGTGGAATAGCAATGAATTCATGCGATTGCCTGGATTGGAGTGATGACATGAACGTTCCAAGAATAGAATCGGTGGCAGCCCTGGAGGGGAAACGCCTGCTGGTAACGTTTGTCAACGGAGTCGCAAAGGTATATGACTGTCAGTGGATCCTGAGTCTTGATCGCTTTCAGTTGTTGCGGCACGAGGCTTATTTCAAGGCGGTCACAGTTGATCCTGGAGGATATGGCGTATCTTGGGACGATGAAATGGACTTGAGCGAATATGAGCTATGGAACAATGGGATTGAGGTTGACCAGAGTACGCTTCGCCCGATGCGCGGCTTGTCGGCCCTGCACGGTGCGAAAACACAAACCGAAAACTCCTCATGAAAATCTCGCTCAGTGGGAAGTGGCGGGCCCGACTTTGACATTCTGTCAATCTTGCCTACAATGGCGTCACCCTTGAGAAAAGACGAGAGCGGCCAGGTCTCACAGCCAAGCCCCCTCGCCTTTTCATTTCCTGGGCTGTTTTCGTGCCCAGTCAGGGCGCACCCTAACCTTCACCATCCGTAACTGTTCAGTTGCCGGGCGCTTGCGCTTGACTTCAGTGCCAGGCGCCTACGGCTGGCTAGTTACCACCATCCTTCCAACCAAGTGAGAGAAACACCTATGGCCAGACAGAAAATCGGCTTGCTTTTGGTAAATCACGGATCCCATTCACCGACGTGGCGACAGGCCCTCCTGGATCTCGAATCCGTTGTGCGAGAACCCATTGCGGCCGGCGGCATCTTCGAAGGCATCAAGACCGCCTACATGGAATACACCGAGCCCTCCATCGCCTCCCAGATGAAGGCGTTCGACGCCGAGGGTTTCAGCGACGTGGTCATCGTGCCGATCTTCCTGACCGTCAGCTCCCACTCCTTCGACGATATCCCCACGATCGTCGGTCAAAAGCAGGATCGCGAGCTGATCGAAAGTCTGAAGGCCGAGAACATCGAATGCTACACGCCCCGAGCGAAGACCCACATCACGCCGCTGCTCGATTTCACCGATGTCTTGCAGAAGAACGTCTTGCGCCGCAGCCGGGGCCTGTCGTCGCGCCCGGAGAACGAGGGGCTGGTTCTGATCGGCTATGGCGACGCAGCCTTCGAGAAGGAATGGCAGGAGCTCTTCTCCCGCGTCGCAGAATACGTCAAAGAGAACACCGGCATCAGCGCCTACAGCTACGGCTGGTGCGGCCACATCGTGCATTACAACCCCGAAGAGACCACCAAGGCGATCAACGCGGTGCTGGCAAGCCGAGAGGTCGCCCTGGTCATCCCCGTCCTCGTCGCCTACGACGAGATGTTCCAGAAGAACATCATCGGCCGCGGGATCAAGGCCATCGAAAACAACGAGGCGAAGATCCTCTACAGGCCCGATTCGATCCTGCCCGACG